>PXDI01000163.1 GCA_003565095.1 PVC group bacterium
CATGGTTCCCACTGCCGATTTCTGAACCGGAACCAAACCACGGATTGGCGCTGTATTCCACCCCGTCAACCGGATCGGCATCTACCATGGCACCCGCCTTGACCAGCACAAGCCGCCCGGCCCCGCTCCCGGCATCCCACGAGACCCTCATGGACGCACCAAGCACGTCGCTGATAACGATGTTTTGGGCCGGATCCGCTGGCTCGGTATAAAAAGCATCCACTCCCGAATAACCGGTTCCCGATGCCGTCGTGGCATAGCCGCGGTAATAGATCAGACTGCCGGCCGGCAGGCCGCTGCGCTCATGCGAAAACGCACCGGTTGCGGTGCCGCCTTCGGCCAACGCCCGTTCGACATCGTCATCCAGATTGGGGTTGGCTCCCGAACTCCAGACGGTTCCGCGCTCGATAATAGCTTCCCCTTTATCGTCATCAATGGTCGCCCCCAATATTGCCGTATTTACACCGACCTGCGCTACCGTCGGTTGCGAAAGCTCCGGGCCCGCCCCGATAGTTGCCTGCTGACCACGTGCGGGGTCACCCAGATACAAACGGCCGTTTAATCCGCCATACTCATAAACAGCAACATGGTAGGTGGTAACCGCTGAAAGACCCGTCAAAACTATTTCATTACCAGTACCTGCGTAAACAACATAGTTACCGGGGAAGAAGAAAGTGTCACCAACTTCATCACCTTCGCCGAATTCAGTACTGGCCGAATAAGTTTCCCCGTCTTCGGGTCCTTGGTCAACCTCCGCCCCTTCTTTGACAACGACAATCGCACCAAAACCACTGCCGCGCGTCCATGATACGGTCATTTCATCCGCAAGCACGTTGGCAAACTGCACATCGGAAGCCTGGACCGTCGGGGTATCGATATTCGAGGTCAAAATAAACTCATCAAAGGCGGCATACTGATGATCACCGCTAATCGTTCGTTGAATAATCAACCGCTCAAGCACATTCGTATTACTCACCGTACGCAAAAGATTATAATTAGCTGTTAGCGGATTTGACCAATTGGAGATCGCTTCGGAAAGATCAGGGTTAAGCCACGCGGTAATCGCTTCAGTGCTTCCGGCGTTATCCGGGTGATCCCGGTCATACATTCGAAAAACAACCAAATGCGGTACGCTGTGCGTCGTCACCGCCGCGGTGCTGGTATCCGGACCGGCGGAATTGTGTCCCGTCGACTCTATGTAAAGCTGATTGCTGCCGTTTATGCCAATTCTGAGTGACCTGGTACCACCACTTCCTTCAGAAACTTTGCGGCGAAAAACATATTGCACATATAAATGGGATCCACTGCCGGCATTCAACATCTGCTCATTCATGTAAAAGATAAATGCACCGTAATACACTTTGGAATCCGGCGCCTCCATCGATTCATGATCTGTATACCGACTTAATGTCTGGCTATGCCCTCCCCCAGTACCAAAACGGCCCCACCTTACCGCCGTGCCCCTTGAAGCCAAATAATTAGCGAAGGAAAGGGAAGCTCCTTCAAGCCTTGCACCCAATGTTGAGTGATCACCATGATCGCTTTGCGCCCAGGTCCCGATAAACGGAACTATGTCCGGGCCCTGACCGTGAATATAGGGTGGTGAGCCGGATGTATCATACTCGCCCGCTTCCGTATCAGGAGCACTCCCTCCATCAAGAAAACTCTCGTAAAAAATCAAACCGCCATACGTGGCTGGGAGAAAAAAAAGCACTAGCAATACGCCGGTTATATAACTTTTGATACATCTTTTCATACATCACCGCCTCTTCTCATATTTACCTTCAAAAATCAGACAATGAAATAATAACATGATTTCCGATAAAACAGCGAACAAATGTTTGCGCGGATGCGTCATATCATGTAGTATTTGCGACATATGAAGAAAATCCAGACAAGAAAGAGGCATAATGGCCGTATTCTGGTGGATCTGGACAGCCGGGCGGGGTTCTTCCGCGATGCGGCCGGCGGCGCGGCCGAATGGGCGCGCGAAAACAGTACCAGCGTATTTCTGCTTCATCACAATTATGACAAATATCTGGATCAGCTTCCGCTGCTTGCTCCGGCAGGTGTCATTTGTGGACGGCCGGATATCACGTTACACGCAGCGATAATTGAAAAAGGAATCCCGGTCGTTTTTCTTTCCCCGTTCAGCAAACCGCAAATTAAAACCCCGGCTGTAACTGTTGACATCGCCGCAGCAGCGGAAAAAGCTTTGACACACCTGAAACAGCGAGGCTTCACCCGCTTTGGTTGGTACGGAACCCCTGACTCCAGCACATTGCAGCATCTGCGTAATGTTTCCAGCGAAGAGATAATTCTACTGTATAAAAGCGGAATGAGGGGCTGGATCACGGAAGTCAAACATCTCCGTGGCAGATTGTCCAAAGCAACCGAACCATTCGGTATTATAACAGAGACAGACGACCATGGCCGGCATGTACTGGAAGTTGCACGGCAGGCCGGACTTGAAGTGCCGCACGATCTGGCGGTCGTGGGACTGGGTAATGACCGGCTTATCTGTGAAATTTCTACGCCAAGGCTTTCGAGCGTCGATTTACGCGGTCATGCTGCAGGCTATACCGCAGCAAAGCTGTTGACCGCCAACAGCCAGGACAACCGCATCATAGCCCTGCCACCCGGCGAAGTCGAAATCCGCGAATCATCAGACACCATCATGGTGCGTGATCCGCTGCTGGCCAAGGCATTGCGCAATATTCAGCAGAAAAACACATATCTCGGTGCCATAAATGAGCTTGCCCGCCAAGCCGGTGCTGCCCGCCGTACCCTGGAACGTCGTTGCCGCACACAGTTCAAACACGGCCCGGCGGAAATTGTACGCGCCGAAATATTGACCAAAGCCAAACAACTGCTGACAACAGGCCGGCTGCCAATGAAAAGAATTGCTTTTGAATGCGGCTTCAAATCCGCCAGTCACTTTGCCGCTTTCGTAAGGCGGGAAACCGGAATGACACCATCAGAGTACCGCGCACAAAACGGTTGATGAAAAGAAGAATGCCCATAGCGAATGACGGCTGGCTGCCTAATGCCGCTGTGCCGGGGCGCCGCACCATGTTAGAAAGCGCAGACTGGTCCCTTGGGCATCCCTACAGACAATGCAAGCGCACCTGCAACACCTGTATCCCTTTGCCTTCTGGCGAGAGACGAGACACGATGAATCTGCCCTTGCTGTCGAGCTGATAGAGATGCCCGGCACCCCCCCCCTCGTTCACTCCTGAAATGGTACGGATGGATCCCCGATGCACCAGATCGCATCATGACAGCGCACGAAGACGCGGTTGCCCCAGGCCGTGGGACTGGAAGAAGATCCGCTCCACCAAGGCCCCATAACCCGAGCCTGACGCTTGCGCAAGGTCTCGCCTTCAGGCGGGTCAGCCAGCAGATTGGCCTGACCGACCTGGCTCATGGTCTGCTTGTCATGAAAGTGCACGGTGATGGATGCCTCAAATGCCGCGCGCTGTTCAGCCGACGCCCTACGATGAGGTCTGAGGCTTCTGCTCACTGTTATGATGTAGTTATCAGCGATGATCGGGCCAATCGTTCCCGTGCGAAGCCGCTGCCCCTCTTGCTGCTGCTCGCCTGTCAACGCATCAAAGCGCGAGGAATTGCGACCGCCAATACGGTACACCGACTGTTGTTGGTAGATGATTGCATCACGTTCTCTACCAGCATGCCACCAGCGCAGATCCCCCACCACCTGCTCTCCTTCTTGACGGACCTGGAAGGCATACAAGCCAGCCTGGGCATTCCTGCCGCCACCGCCGTAACCGTTATGCTGGATATAGATCATGTCGCCCACGGCGATTGACGGGGCATGGGCACCAAAATGACGGGTATTGGGCTCCCTATCATAGTTTTCACGATCATGGAAGGCAGGATGCTCAAGCTGACCCACCACCTTGGCATCGGCAGCCCGCAGCATCTCACCGCTGGTCAGATACAGATAGTCTGTACCACCCAAGACGAAATGCAGGGGCGAACTGGCTGCCTGATAGCTACCACCATGCGGCGTTGCATGGCGCCATACCTCCCTACCGGTTTCCTTGTTCACAGCGACGAACATCCGTTCATGACCAACAATCAGCAGGTCACCGACAATAATAGGCGACACGGTGGTGACCCGACCGCCGCCATGGCCGCCGCCGGGTAGACGCGCGTCGATAATCCATTGGCGCTCACCCACCATGTTAAAACATGCAACGGCATTAATGTTATGCCAAACCCAGATATGTTCTCCGTCGGTAACAACGGAAGGAAAGGTTGAGCTGCTGTAGATGTTTTCGGCATAGTACCATCCCGGCCACCAGAACAAACCTTCTTCTGAAAGACGCCGATAATCCTGCGGTTTAGCGTGTACCAACTGCCCATGAAACCTGGTCGAAGCGGTCGAGAACTGCATGCCGTCCCCGCGGCGCGGGGGTTCGGCGCGGATACCCTCGGCCTCG
>PXDI01000319.1 GCA_003565095.1 PVC group bacterium
TATCAGCGAGACAATCTACCGGAACCTGCGAACAGAGCGGATGCCGGAATCTGTACACCTGTGTGACTTTCCTGAACCCGTTTCAGGGATGCGTGATACACGGCTTGAAGAGCAAATGAAACAGGTAATGCTGGTTGTGAAAATGGCCCGGCAGTTACGGGCTGACCATAACTTGAAAGTCCGCCAGCCTCTGAGTGCGCTAAACATCGTCAGCCGTGATGACAGTGTTCTGGATTCAATCAGAGCTTTTGAGGACATTATCCGGGACGAGATCAATATTAAGGAGATCCGGTTTGACACTCATGAGTGCTCTCTTGCGCATTTGAATGCGCGTCCAGACTTCAAGCGGCTCGGGCCGCGTTTTGGCGGGGATATGCGCGCGGCCGCCGCAGTCATTCGGGAATGGGACGAGGCAACTGTTGAAAAGGTTCTGGAAGGTGCTCCGGAGGTGCTTGAAATCAACGGCCGGAAAGAAACTATCAGTGCCGAAGATATAGTTGTTGAGCGCGTTCCGCGTGAAGGGCTTGTAGTTGCGGCGGAAGACAATATAGTTACCGGGATTGATACCCGCTTGTCTGCGGAATTAGTGACAGAAGGGTTGGCGCGAGAGTTTGTCAGCCGGATTCAGTCCCTGCGCAAGGAGAATGCCTTTGAAGTGAGCGACCGCATTCGGATTGATTACACTTCAGGACCGGAACTCAAGGCGGCGCTGGACGAATTCCAAGACTATGTTGCCGGAGAGACGCTTGCGGTTGAAATCACCTCTATTGATCAACCGGATGTCAGTGCTACAGAGATTGATATAAACGGATATGCGTGCATGATTAAGCTCTCGGCGGATAAAAACGGTTCCGGGTGATTTTATATATCGGCGGGAAGTTCTTCGTTTGTTTTTTTTTGTTTATTTCTCCAGTTCCCGATGTATGATGCATATATATGTGATATTTAAAAGCAAGCGGGGGTATGCATATGAGCCAGATTAACGGAAGCAGCGTTTCCGGAGAGGCGCTAGTCAGGGCTGTCGGGCTGATCCTCAGCAACAGCACCGTCTACGGTCCAACCCACGGTGTGACCAAGCAGGCTGCTGATGCATGTTTCCAGTTACTGAAAGAATTATGGAAGACTACCGACGCGGTTTTTAATCTGGCGGATGAGGATTTGCTGGTCAACAACAGTACTGTTGAACAGAAAAATGCGCTCATCAAACATTTTGTGGAGCATCTTGAGGCACGCGATATATCGAATTTTACTCTGAGGCAGGGGATGTCGCGAGAGCAGTTTGACGGTTTTGTTGAGGTACTTACGGCGCAACCGGTCGAATTGCAGCAATTGGGGGAGTTTTCCGGAGCGATTGCCGCTGTCGGTCTGAATGAGGTTGTAAGTACGCGTAAGGTTGTATATCGCGAAATAGCCGAGGATGAAGTTGTCGTCGAGAAGGACAAGCTTGATAAACTTGGTGGAGCGGACGGGGCGGGAGGGAGTTCCGAAGAGGCGGCCAAGTCGGTCGTGGCATTTTTGAGAGGGGATGTGGTTGCCGATGATGAGCATGCGGCAAACAATGTGCGCGAAATGGGCGGGGATGTTGACCAGCTCGCTGAACTCATTATGCACTCTGCACAAGTCAATGAATCGAGGGTTAATCTTGAAGCGGGTGAAAGCCTTGGAGAGTTGGTTGTCGGCTGTCTTAACCGCGTTTACAAGGCACTTACCGATGATCCTTCCTTCAATACCCAAAAGACCAAGAAGCAGATTCACAAGACACTTGTGCTGCTGGAGCGCGATCTTCTTGAGCGGCTGCACTCCGTGGAAGGGGATATTACTAATGAGGATGTTGAAAAAGTCCATGATGCCATCGAAGGAATGGAAGATGAACTAACCATTGATTCCCTTACGCAGGAATATGCAAAAAAACGCAGCGCTGTCAGCGGCAGTGAAAAAAGGCTGTTGCGTTATATAAAAAAGAAAGGCGCCGAGAATATTGAGGAATCGGACCTAAAGAGCCGGCTGGTTGATAGTGGGCTTGATATGGATGACTGGCATGAATTGCTTGTAAAAAGCGGTGTAGTTGATTCTTCTGAAAAAACATCCGGCGCCGGGCCGGGATTAGGGTTTGGTGACGGCAACGGGGCGGGGAGCGGAATCGGGGCGCTTGGTTATCTGGCCAAACTGCTTGATAAAGTTGAGAATGATGCCGGGAAACCCGGCGGCAAACCGGGGGCGGCGCAGGAGGAAGATGGTGCCGATTCCGTTGCGGATGCCGGCAGTGTCGGTCACAGCACTGTTATGCTGCGTGTACCTGAAGAGGTTTTTGAAGATGATCTGCACGCCATTCAGGACGAAGTCAACCGCATTATATTGCGTACCGAAAAACGTATAGAACAACTGGTTGAAGAGGTTGAGGGCACCGGC
This sequence comes from PVC group bacterium, assembly GCA_003565095.1. Taxonomy (GTDB): domain Bacteria; phylum Verrucomicrobiota; class Kiritimatiellia; order UBA8416; family PXDI01; genus PXDI01. The sequence continues at coordinate 2,410 of PXDI01000319.1, forward strand.
AAGGAGAAGGAAGAAGACGATTCAGCGCCGCCCAAACTCACCCGCAAACGGCTGTTTGAAATTCTCGCTGAGATCGGTCAGGAATTGTGTCAGCCTTTGGCGGTTATCAACTGCTCAGTAGACATGCTGCGTTCCGGTTCGCTGGGAGAAGTGACAAAAGTGCAGACGGAAATGCTTGATATGGCCGTAAGCAGTAGTGAAAAGATGCGGATGCTGATCGATAAACTGATTGCTATTGCCGGCTTTCCGGATGATTTGGTGGTTAATAAACAGATTCAGAGTTCGTTATATGAGTAATGCTTCAGATGATATGAACGTCCCGCGCGCAACCCCGAAAAGGTCACGATCGGATTCGTTCGCTTATGGCGGCAACCTTTCGGCCCGCACTATGCGGATTGATATTGATCCGGAAGATGTCGAAGCTCCGGTTGAATCAGCGGCACAGCATCAGCATTATGTAGATGTTTCGCCGTCATTCATTGTGCGCCGTGAAACAGTCCGTAAACGCTCGGACGATTATGCCAAACTGTTGCAGAGTATCTATGATGGTGTTCTTATTACCGATCTGAAAGGGCGTATTATTGATCTCAATACCAGAGCGGCCGAATTCTTTATGCGGGGTGAAGATCAGCTTGCCGGAAGCCAGGTGATGGATTTGATGATCGGAGCGGATGACAGCCTGCTGGAATCGATTCTTAATAATCTGAGAGAGCATCGCTTTACATTGATCGAAGCCCGCTGTCTGCGTAGGGACCAGACATCGTTTCCTGCCGAGATTGCTGTAAACAAGATAGACCTGGATGCCGAAGGGCAGCTCTGTTTTTTTGTGCGTGATATCTCGGTGCGCAAGGCGGCACAAGAGGCGTTGGAGGATGCCGTCAGCCGGCTTGAAGCTCATGATCGTGCCCGCTCGCAGTTTGTTTCAAATGTTTCTCATGAATTACGGACACCATTATCGTCGATGATATATGCCGTTAACAACCTTTTACGCGGCGTGGCCGGTGATGTTTCCGACCGCGTGAGGCGCTATCTTGAAATGCTGGAGGGTGATTGTAAGCGGCTGCTGGGAACGGTGAATGACATTCTTGATATAAGAAAACTTGAAGATAAGTCGCTGGTGCTTATTCGTGGCAAGACCCCGATCGCATTTCTGACGGCATCTTGTGTTGATAGTCTGCGGGCTTTGGCGGATCGTAAAGCCCTGACATTGAATATGCGCGGTTTAGATCGGCAGTGGTTTGTTGACTGTGATGCTTCCAAGATGGAGCGGGTCATAGTTAACATTATCGGCAATGCAATCAAGTTTACTCCTGGCGGCGGCAGTATTGATATCAGCATGGATGCAGACCCGGTAAGCAAGGATTTTGTGCGTATAAGAATTCAGGACACAGGCATCGGGATTCCGCCTGAAGCCTTGGAGAAAGTTACCTTACGATATTTTACAGTAGGAGAGCAGCCCAGCGGATCAGGTCTCGGGCTGGCGATCGCCAAGGAGTTGGTTGCGTTGCACGGTGGTTCGCTTTCTATACAAAGCCCTCCTCCTGAGGGCGGGAAGGGGACAGTTGTCACGGTAAGTCTTCCCGTAGTTACGCCGGCAAAGATTCTGGTTGTTGACGATGACGGGCGCATAGTTGAACTGCTTGCTTTTCATTTACAGCAGGCTGGTTATGAAACGTTGGATGCATTGAACTGTTCTGATGCTTTGCAATGTGTGCGTGATCGCAGACCGGATGTGGTGCTGCTGGATCTTGAGCTTCCGGACATGGGCGGAATGGAGATGATTCTTAAAATAAAGAGCGACAAAGCGTTAATGAAGATACCGGTAATTGTTGTATCCGGCATCGAAATTGATCAAGCCAAGCGCGAAATACTAAGACGCTTTTCGGTTCCGATTCTGCCCAAACCGTGGGAGAATGAGGAATTGCTTGAGAACGTGGCAGAAAGCCTGATTTCTTCGGGTGCATTACGTTCTAGACCACACTGACCGGATGTATTAGTATCTATAGTCATCATATAGGAGAAAACAGTATGGAAAATGCGGTAAAGAAGAAAA
>PXDI01000400.1 GCA_003565095.1 PVC group bacterium
CGTGCGGGGGAAGCGAGGTCACTGTTGTGAATCCTTCCGCTCGACGGCACAAGGCCGGCGTTCGGGGGAAGGCGAAGTCACTGTGGTGAATCATTCCGCTCGACGGCACAAGGCCGTCGTGCGGGGAAAAGCGAAGTCACTGTTGTGAATCATTCCGCTCGACGGCACAAGGCCGGCGTGCGGGGGAAGGCAAGGTCACTGTTGTGAATCCTTCCGCTCGACGGCACAGGGCCGTCGTGCGGGGAGACACATTATGAAAGAGAGGATTTGACCAATGCGTGTCAGCAAATGGCAGGAAAACGAGAGTTCACTGTCCAGCGGGTATCAGATTCAGCGGGTAGCCAGGAGTGAGCCGTGGAGTTACGAGGAGCATTATCACCGCGGATTCTGTGAGATAGTCTATGTATTGGAGGGCGCGCTTGAGCAGGTGATCAACGGCCGCACGGTGATGATGCAGTCGGGCGACATGGTGCTGCTGCGCGCTGACGACCGGCATGCATTGTCCGGCTGTAATTTTTCCTATGCGAATATTATGTTCCCGGAGAACTGGCTTTCGCGGCTTGAGCAGTATACCCAGTTACGCGGTCAGGCCGCGCAACTGCTGACTGACCCGCTGCCGCCGCGGGCCGGCATTGCGCATGAACATCAATCCGCCTTCTGTCATCTGATAGATGAGTTAATCAGCAACTGCCGGCATGAGCGCGGGCGGTTAGTGTTTTCGTATTTTCTGATGCTGGCGGTCACGCGGCATCTGGCACCGGGCCGGCGGCAGAAGCTGCCCGCCGACATGCCCGACTGGCTGCTGAAAACAGTGATCTGGATGCAGCAGCAACCTGCCGCCGCGCCCGGCATTGCGGAGCTGGTGCGCTACAGTTGCCGCAGTCAGGAGCATTTTACCCGCTGTTTTTCCGCACACATGGGGATGACCCCTTCACGCTATCTGGCGGAGATGCGCATCGAACAGGCTGCGGTCCTGCTTTCCGCCACCAATCATCCGGTTCAAGAAGTCAGCAATATGTGCGGATTCGCCAATGAAAGCTATTTCTACCGGCTGTTCAAAAAACTGAAGGGTATGCCGCCGTTGGCTTTCCGCCGCAAACACGGCTCGCGCAGTATTCAGTAGGATTAGACCTTAGACCGAAGGCCGGGGAGTGGGGAGAGATAGGCGTGTACGAGTAGGGTTCTGTCAAAAGTTGTGTGAAAAGTAATGAAAACGGTATGTGAGTGTGTGGGTATGTGAGTGTGTGAGGGTTACGGTACCACTCCCATACTCACTCACTCATATACTCCCAAGCTCTCCCATGTTATTAAGCGCCCGCAGGGCGAAAGCAGACTTCCGGATTGCATGCGGGGCAAAAGAGGGTATATTGTTTTTGGATTATACGGCTGATTTATTTTAAAAGGAGCAAACGATGCAGAAGAAGGTTTTGATTCCCACTAAGCTTGATGCAATTGCGGCGCGTTTACTGGAAGACAGCGGACGCTACATTGTGGCGCAGGATGCCGCGACGGACCTGTTGCAGCTTGCCGCGCAGCATCCCGACACATACGCACTGATTGTCCGCAGCGAGAAGGTGACTGCGGAAGTTATCGACGCCCTGCCCCAACTGAAGGTGGTTGTGCGTGCCGGCGCAGGCTATAACACGATCGACACCAAGTATGCCCGCAAAAAGGGCATCGACGTAATGAACACGCCGGGGGCCAACTCCAATGCGGTGGCGGAACTGGCGATTGCCATGATGCTGGCCGACGCACGCCATCTGGTGCCGGCGGATCAAAGCACCCGCGCGGGTGAGTGGGAAAAGAAGAAGTTCATGGGCAAGGAGCTCAGCGGCAAGAATGTCGGCATTGTCGGACTGGGCAATATCGGCCGGCTGGTGGCAAAACGCCTGCAAGGTTTCGGCTGCAATATGTACGGATATGATCCGGTTATTTCCAACGAGCGCGCGCGCGACATGGGTGTGGAGCTGGTTGACCTGCCGGCGCTGTTTTCGCGCTGCGACTTTATCTCCCTGCATATGCCGGAGAACGAAGATACCCGCGGCATTGTTAACGCGCAACTGCTGGCGAACTGCCGTGAAGGCGCAACCATTGTAAATTGCGCACGCTCCGGAGTAGTTGTTGAGGAAGATCTCCGCAAAATCAAACAGGACAAGCAACTGCATTTTCTGAATGATGTCTATGATGCGGACAAGGCCGGACCGAAAAGCTGCAGCGATATTGCGGAGCTGATGCTGCCGCATCTGGGTGCAAGCACATTTGAAGCCAACGCCAAAGCCGCGCAGCGGGCGGCAGAGCAGTTGATTGATCTGGATACAAAGGGGATTACCAGCTTTATCGTCAACCGCGATATTCCGGAAGGATTGGCTGAGGAGTATTGCGATTTGGCCAATATGCTGGCGCGGTTGTGCCGCTGCCTGGTGGGGGCAAAATGCCCGCTGAAACTGGTTGAAACCAGTTTCTACGGTGAGTTGAAACCGTTTGGCGACTGGCTGATGGTGCCGATTGTGGCCGGTCTGGCCGAGGATTTTGACCGCACTATGGATTATCAGTCCGCCCGCGAGTATCTGGATGAAATGGGCCTTGAGTATGTAAACCGCGATGTTGATGACGACAAGGGTTATGGAGAGTCCATCACGGTTGACCTGACCAGTGAGATTGACAGCGACAATCTGCGGCACATCAGTATCCGCGGGACGGTTACCGAGGGGCTGTTGATGGTGGCGCGGATCAATGAGTTCCACAAGCTGTATTTCGAGCCGCAGGGCTTCACGGTGTTCTTCCTGTATGAAGACCGTCCCGGCGTGCTGGGCGCGATCGGCAATGCGCTGGCGAAGCACGGCATCAATATCGAAGACGTGCGCAATCCGCACGACCAGCGCACCAATCGGTCGTTGGCGATTATGAAGGTGGATCAGAATGTCACCGAGGATGTGATGAAGCTGATCTGCAGTGAGATCAAGGCGATCTCCGGCTTCAGCATCAAGCTGTGATGACCCTGCTTCGCTCTGCGTGACGAAGACGGGGGTAATGATCAGTTGAGCATGACCTGGCCGCCGGTTACGGGGATGGCCTGGCCGGTTTCGTATTGCTGCTCGCGGCAGTAAAGAATGGCCCGCGCAACATCCTGCGGGGTGCAACCGCGCCCCATCGGGATTTTGGACATGTAAGAAGCGCGGACGTCTTCCAGCGTTTTTGCTCCCGGCACTTTGCCGGTACGCAGATACTGCACAAACAGACCGTTTTCAGGATCGGACCACAGCGGCCCGTCAAAGTAGTTGCCGGGACAGATGGCATTCACCTTGATGCCGTATTCAATCAGTTCCAAGGCAAATGACTGGGTCAGTCCAATCGTCCCGAATTTGCTGCCGGCATAGGCAAAATTACGCTTGCTGCCTTCCAGTCCGGATTTTGAATTGATCTGGATAATGTCGCCGCGGATTTCCGGATTAAGCGCGTATTGCTGTTTCATCACCGGGACCACGGCCTGAGTGCAAATAAAGCAGGCTTTATAGTTTACTGCGGTGACAAGGTCGAAATCGCGCTCAGTCAATTCATCCAACCCGCCGGCGCGCAGGACTCCGGCGTTGTTAATCAGCATATCGATGCCGCCGAAATTCTTGACAGCCGCATTCACGCAATCACGCACCGAAGCGGCTTTTGTGACATCGGTTTGAACAAACAAGGCCGCGGTGCGGCCCGCCGCATTATTAAGTGAGTCCGCCAGTTCAAGCCCGAGCTGCTCATTCAAGTCGGCAATAACCACCGCTGCGCCAGCCTGTACGAGTTCTTCGGCAATCCCGCGACCGAATCCCTGCGCTGCGCCGGTTACCAGCACCACCGCACCACGCATCCGCCCGGACGCTGTAGATACCTCCACCCGCAATGCACCTTGCTGCTCAATTTCAACACATGCGGGAATCTCCCCCAGACTCACCAGCGATTCAAAGAAATCGCGGGGCGAAACATCTTTGGCCACCAGCATGCGGTCATCCGGCAATCCGGATGATTCGATCTGTGAAACCACAACCGGTTGCGGGATCTTCAGCGCGGAATGGCATGCCGCCATCCGCAGGGCGATTGCATAGTCATTTAGAGCTGCGCTCATTGTTCGTCCTCCCTGATTTTTGCGGCATTGGCCAGCAGGCAGGCTTCCGCTTCAACCGACCACAGACCGTTGTGACGCTGTGTGATCTGCGCCAGTTCGGCAAATAAAGGATTCTCCGCACCGAGTTTTCCAAAATCGTCCAGCGCGGTCAGCGGCAGTGATATGCGATTATAGATCAGTTTTTTGCCGCCCGGGATGGTGGGCAGATCGCGAATGGTATCCGCGGCGCAGTCGAGTCCGCCGATATGGGTGATCATCACTTCGGGATGCAGGACGCCTTTACCCATCAGGTCGAGGGCTTCGCGCATATCGTCGGTATTTCCTCCGGAGGAACC
>PXDI01000046.1 GCA_003565095.1 PVC group bacterium
CTCTGCCATCCGTGGGTTATCATTCCCCATCCCCCAGCCGTGGGACGGGTTTCCCATCCGTGGGTTATCATTCCCCATCCCCCAGCGGCGATCACGTGCTCTCCGCATATGGGTCAAGAGATCCGAGTGTAAGAGTACGTGTAAGGGTAAGGGGTTTCCAGTCCGAATGGTCTTACCGTACTCGTACACATACTCGTACACGCAAATCTCCCTCTTCTTTTCCTCCCCCCATCCGTGGGACGGGTTTCCCATCCGTGGGTTATCACTCCCCATCCCCATCCGTGGCACATAACCACCCAAATAAGATGAACCAACACAAACGTTTACTTGATTTGACAATCTTCCGGATCAATGCAATATATCGGTTATGGACAAATTACCCAAAGACATGCTTGCCATCCAATTGAGCGGTTTACGCGAAACCGCCGCCGTCCGCATCCCCGTTCCGCAAATCAACCGCCCCGACGACATTTTGCTGCGCGTCGCGGCCGTCGGCATCTGCGGCTCGGATGTTCATTACTACACGACCGGACGTATCGGCAGCCAGGTGGTTGAATTTCCCTTCATTGTCGGGCACGAATTCTCCGGCACCGTCGTCCAGACCGGAAGCGCCGTTACAGATCTTTCACCCGGCGAGCTGCTTGCCGTTGATCCCGCCATGCCATGCCGCCAGTGCGACCAATGCCTTGCACACCGCGAGCATACCTGTCGTAAACTGCGTTTTCTTGGCTGCCCGGGACAGGCGGAAGGCTGCCTCTCCGAGTATATTGTCATGCCCCGGCATTCCTGCTTCAAACTGCCGCCAGCCATCAACGCCGAAACCGCCGCACTGATTGAACCGCTCTCCATCGGCCTTTACGCGGTACGCCTGGCCGGAGCCATGCAGGATTGCGCAACCGCCATTCTCGGCTGCGGACCGATCGGTCTGAGCATAATGCTCTGCGCCCGCCAGAGCGGCGTGCGCACTCTCGCAGTTTCCGACCCGCTGGCATACCGCCGCAACAGCGCATTACAACATGGTGCAGATTGGGCGGATGATCCCGCTAATGATGACTTTATCACCCGACTGACATCCTTCGCACCTGACGGAATTGATGTTGTTTTCGAATGCTGCGGCCAGCAAAGCGCCATTGATCAGGCAATCGAAATTCTCAAACCGGGCGGAAAACTCGTCCTCGTCGGCATTCCTGAAGTCGACCGGATCTCGTTTAATATCGATTTACTGCGCCGCAAGGAAATCCGCATTATCAATGTCCGGCGCCAGAACGAATGCGTTCAGCAAACCATTGATCTGGTTGCCGCAGGGGCAATTGACCCGGCCTTCATGGTGACCCACCGCGGCCCGCTTGAGGATACTCCGCGCTTTTTCGAACTGGTTGCCGGTTATAATGACAATATCATCAAAGCCATGTGCCTGAACCTATGAAGCCGGGAATCGAATCTTTGCTGAAAAACCAGCGGCGGCGATTGACGGGACGCCGGATTGCCTTAGTCAGTCATTCCGCGGCGCTTGATCGCACCGGTGCGGCTACCGCGCAACTGCTCTTTGATCGCCCCGAATGCAAACTGGTCTGCATTATGGGGCCGGAACACGGCTATTACAGCCGTCAGGCGGCCGGGGATAAATGCGCGGATTCACGCCATCCTTTCTGGAAAATTCCGGTCTACTCGCTTTATGGTGCCACCCGCAAACCCACCGGAAGGATGTTGCGCGGGGTGGATCTGATCATTATAGATCTGCAGGATCTTGGCGTCCGCTGCTACACTTATCTGGCAACTATGTATAATGTTATGCAGGCTGCCGCCGAATGCGGCATTCCGGTAATCGTTGCCGACCGTCCGGTCCCGCTGCCGGACTGCGTCGACGGGCCTCTGCCCGCCCCGGACTTCAGCAGCTTTGTCTGCCCGCTGCCACTGCCGCTGGTATACGGCATGACCCCCGGAGAAAGCGCTCGCTGGATAGTTGGCAACACCGGACTGAATTTAGAATTGCACGTCGCCCCGCTTATGCCGGAAACATCTAAAAACGCCCTGACAGATAATCAAACCCGCTCTGCGGCCGCCGGTAAATGCCCTTCCCCGTGGAGCCCGCCGTCACCTGCCATCCATTCATGGGATTGCGCCCGCTGCTATCCGGCTACCGTCAGCTTTGAAGCCCTGCCGCATATCGATCACGGACGCAATTCAGCGGCGGCGTTTCAAGTCTTCGGCGCGGCATGGCTGCACGGACGCAAAATTGCGGCAGCATTGCAGGAACGCCGTCTGGCAGGCGTTGCGTTTCATTCGCACATTTTTAACAGCGCAGCCGCCGCCCGCCCGGTTGACGGCGTTCGCATAACGGTTACCGATCGGCGCCGTTACCGCCCGGCCCTCACCGCTTTACACATTCTGCATGCCATCATGCATGAACACGGAAACCGCCGCGTGTGGAACAATCAATCAGCCCGTGGTGATTTCTTTGACAAGCTCTGGGGCGGTCCCGCTGTACGTGAAGCGCTGCTGGACGGGACCGCTCCGGAGGAAATTGCCGCCGGATGGCGCAAAGGTATTGCAAAATTCAAAATCACCCGCCGGAACTGTTTACTGTATGGAAATTAACATTGTGCTGGTACAGCCCGAGATTGCATACAACGCCGGAGCGGTCGGCCGCTTGTGTGTTGCCCTCGACGCACGCCTGCACCTGATCAAACCGCTCGGGTTTGTGCTTACCGAACGCCAACTGCGGCGGGCCGGACTGGACTATTGGCAGCACGTGAAACTTTCCCTGCACGACTCGTGGCAGGAATTCCTGACAAAAGAACAGCCGGCACGCTGCCTCTTCGGCAGCACGCGCGGTGAAACAACACTTTACGATCTTGACTTCAAAACAGGTGATTATCTTGTTTTCGGCAGCGAAAGCTGCGGGTTGCCGCCGGAGTTTTATACGCTTTACCGTGAACAGCTTTTTGTGATACCTTCTCCAGGTGAACATGCCCGCAGTCATAACCTGTCACATGCGGTGGCAGTGGCGGCTTATGAAATGTGGCGGCAGTTACAGATAAAGACTAATGGATAAGAACAAACAAAATAACAAATGTGTTATCGGCGTGATATCCGATACCCACGGATTTCTGCGGCCAAGCGTGCTTAAAGCATTTGCGGATGTAGAGCATATCCTGCATGTCGGCGACCTGGATACCCCGCGCATTATTGCTGAACTTGAATCAATTGCGCCGGTTACCGCTGTACGCGGGAACATGGATCATGGTACATGGGCGCTGGATTTTCCGGAACAGACCAGCCTGAACATGGCCGGCTGGGATATTCAAATGATGCATATCCCCCCCGAGGTGCAAGCCGGTGAAACAAAGCCGCGCGCGATTGTCATTCACGGCCATACCCACACTCCACGTGAGGAATGGGTTGATGGAACGCTTGTGCTGAATCCCGGCAGTGCCGGCCCGAAGCGCAGTCACCGCGTTCCAACTGTTGCACGCCTGCACCTGACGGAAGATCAGGCGGAAGTTGAGTTTATTGAACTGAACTAGCTATGGCAAAAACCAGCCGTAACCGAGAGCAACTGAATGAGGCCGCCTCTACGGCATGGCAGGCCCAGCAGGAAAGCATTCACCTGCGGCGCAGGCTTGCAAATGCCGAAAACAGAATAACCGCACTCGAAAATGTGCTGGTTGAGCAACTGCAAATCCCGCGCGCCACATTACAGGCCGCCTGCGACAAGGCCGGCGAGGAACATGCCGTTGCGCGCAAGGCGGAAGACTGTCCGGCATGCGGCCGTCCACTGCAAGAACATACCCGGGCCTGCATTTATTGCGGACATGTCAAATGAAACAAACAGCTTTGCTGGTTTTGTAAAAATACCCGATTGAGGATAGATTCGAGTGTAAGAGTAGGTGTAGGAGTAAGTGGAGACTGAATATCTTCTCGTACTCTTACACGTACTCTTACACGCCAATCTTTTCCTTTTTCAAGAACCAGTTGCCCTGTTAATTACATATCAAATGACCAGATATACCCAGATCGGTATTGTCAAAACACTCAGTCCGGTACTCAGCACCAGCATTGCCGAAACAAAGCCTTCTTCGACGCCGATCTGACACGCCACCACATAACTGGCCACAGCATTAGGAGTGGCCGAAAGCAATACCGCCACCCCCAGCACCACCGGATCAGCCTGCGGAAAGAATATGCGTATGCCGCTCCACACCAGCAACGGGAACACCACCAGCTTAAAACACACTACCGCTGCCAGTGCCTTGCGATAAGCCACAAAATTACCGCCATGCAAAGCGGCACCAATTGACAGCAGCGCCAGCGGCAGGCCCATTCCGCCCAGCAGCACCAGGAACGATGAAATCAAGCGTAAGGCGGCCAATGCAAACGCCGGCAGTCCCAGACTGCCGTCAGGCAGGCGCCAGAAC
>PXDI01000313.1 GCA_003565095.1 PVC group bacterium
CGGTCTGCGTGTCAATATTGGCGGTGGCTTCATCCAGCACCAGCACCAGCTCCGGCTCCTGTGCCAGCGCCCGCGCCATTGCCAGCAACTGCTTCTCACCCGCCGAAAGATTGCCGCCCTGCGCACCGGTTTTGGCATCATAGCCCTCCGGCAGCCGCGCGATAAACTCCGCCGCATTTACATGCCGCGCAGCCTGCTCAACAACCTCCCGGCTGATTTCCGGACGGTCCAGGCTGATATTTTCCGCGATGCTCGCCGAGAAGATGAAAGGATCCTGCAAAACCAGACCAACGCGTTGGCGCAAATCTACCTTACGGAAGCGGCGTATATCATGTCCGCCAACGGTAATCCGACCCGAACTGACATCATAAAACCGGGTCAGCAGGCTGATCAGCGTGGTTTTTCCCGCCCCCGTGGCACCCACCACCGCCAGCGACTCACCATGCCGGACTTTCAACGAAAAATCACGCAACACCGGTTCCCCGGGATTATATTCAAACGTCACGTTCTCAAAACAGATATCACCTTGCAGCAATTCCGGCGGCAGCGGGGTTTCGGGATCAGGAATCCGGTCGGGCATGTCGAACAGCTCAAAAATGCGCTCCGCGGCGGCCATTGCCTGCTGATACGCCACCGCCTTGTCCGACAAATCCCCCAGCGGCCAAAAGAAATTACGCACATAAGCCAGAAACGCCACCAGCATGCCAACGGTCAAACCGTCCCCGCCGGCGAGCACAATCCAGCCCCCGGCCCCCACCAGCAGCACAACCGCACCGTTCTGGCCAATTTCAATTAACGGAAAATAATGGCTGAACCAGCGTACTTCATCAAAATGCGACGAACGCAATGCGGTGTTCTTTCCGTCAAAACGCTCCCGCGCATGCTCTTCACGGTTGAAAAGCTGTATCGTACTCATGCCGGCGAGCGATTCCTGCAAACAGGCATTCAAGTCCGACTGACATTTCCGGATGCCGCGATTAGCCTGCCGTAACCGGCGGTTCACATACTCCAGCCCAAAAATCAGCCCCGGCAGCAACAGCGCGGTAATGCCCGCCAGACGCGGATTCAGATAAACCATATAACCGGCAATCCCCAGCAGCATGAAAATATCCGCGGTAAGCCCCACCACACCATTTGTCACGAACCGCTGGACCGCCTCAACATCCGAAGTCACCCGCGTCATGGTTTTGCCGACCGGGGTATGGTCAAAATAAGACTGATCCAGTCCCAGCACACACGCAAACACATCGCGGCGCAAATCGCGCACAATCGACTGCCCGATCCACGCCGTCAGCAGTCCCTGCACCAGCCGCAGCAGAAACCCTGCCGCGGAAAGCCCCAGATATATCCCGCCCATCCAAACCAACCCGTTAAAACGCGCGCGCATATCAATTCCGCGACCATCAACCAGATAATTATCAATCGCCCGCTGCAACAGCATCGGCAGAGCGTTCACAATCAGGGTGGTGCTCAGAATCAGCACAAACGAAACCAGCATCATCCAGGCATACGGGCGCGCATACACCAGCAGCCGCAAAGCATTCGCCCTGTTGAAAGTGCTGTTGGTATTGCCGTTCATGACAGCCGCCCCTCCCGCGCATCTGCCGGCACAGCGCCGGCCTCCAACTGCTGCAAACGGTAAGTCTCTGCATAGTAGCCGCCGACTGCCAGCAGTTCCGCATGCGTCCCCTGCTCCGTTATGCGACCGTTGGAAAGCACCACAATCTGATCCGCCCGGTAAAGCGCCGCCAGCCGGTGACTCACCAGCAATGTGGTGCGCCCGCTGGTAAAGCTTTCAAGCTGTCCGATAATCGATGCCTCGGTATGCGTATCAACCGCGGCCAGGGCGTCATCCAGAACCAGAATAGCCGCCTGCCGCGCCACCGCCCGGCCAAGTGCCGCGCGCTGACGCTGCCCGCCCGAAAGCGTTACACCGCGCTCTCCGATCATTGTGGCATAACCCTTGGGAAAAACTTTAATCTCATCCTCAAGACAGGCAATCCGCGCCGCCGCCGCTATCTGCTCATCACTGGCGTCATCCACCCCGAATGCCAGATTATGTGCCAGCGTATCGGAAAAAAGAATCGGCTGCTGCGGCACAAAGCCGATATGCTGGCGCAATACAGCCAGCGGAATGCGCTCCAGCGGATGGCCGTCAATCAGCACCGCCCCCTCATCCGGCTCGCACAACCGTGCCACCAATGCGGTCAAAAGACTTTTACCCGCCCCGGTGGGACCGGTTATACCGACAGTCATCCCGGCCGGAATCTTCAAACTGATCCCGTCCAGCACCGTACGCCCGCCCAGCCGCAGCGAAACATTACGGAACTCAATGCCGCCCTGCAATGCGGTGATTGAAAAATCTGTTTTCTCCGTATCACGGATTTGCGGCACAGCGGAAAACAACGCCTGCACCCTCCCCCAGCTAATCCGCGCACGCTGCAGCATATTGCTGATCCACCCCAGCGACAATACCGGCCACTGCATAAAAAGCAGATACTGGGTAACCAGCACCAGATCGCCCAGGGTGATTGCCTGATCCAGCACCAGCCGTCCGCCATATACCAGCGTAACAGTCATCTGCAAAGCAAACCAGAAAGCAAACAGCGGCCAGATCGGTTCACTCACCAGACTCAACCGCATTGAACAATTCCGCATTTCATCATTTTCACCCGCAAACATCCGGTTGCGCAACTGCTCAAGCGCAAACCCCTTAATGGTACGAATGCCGCTGAAAGTTTCCTCCACCACACTGCCCAGATGCGAAGTTTGCTCCTGCAGTTTCGCATGGCGGCGGCGGATCACCCCCAGCAACAGTGAAAAAGAGAACAGCATGCAAAGCATCAATCCCAGCAGCACCGCCGCCAGCGCAACATGCATTCTGGACAACACCGAAAAAGCCAGCAGCAATGAAATCAGCGCGCGAGTGCCGTGCAGAATGCCATGCCCCAGCGCATCACGCACCAGCGCGATATCCGTGCTGCTGCGCGTCATCAGATCCCCGATCCGGTTCTGATTATAAAACGCCGCATCCTGCCGGCTGAGATGCTCGAACAGATCACGCCGGATGGTGTACTCCACCTTATGCCCGTTACGCAGCGGCAGGCGCCGCATCCAATAGCTGATCGCCGCTGCCGGCGGAATACAGGCGGCATAAAACGCCACCCATGCCAGCAATTCACGGCGTGTCAGATTCCCGACGGTCAATTCATCGATCAGATGTCTGACAATAAAAGGCATGCCCAGTTGAATACAAACCGTCATCACCACCAGCACCGCGCCGACAACAAAGCCGCGGTAATTCCGGCACAAAACACTGCTCAATTTATATTCAGTAATATTCATAACAGAAGCGAATGCCTGAAAAGATTATCACCCTACTACACCCCCGCTTCCCTCGACAAGCGCATTGTGGCGGAATTTAGTCGTTTAGGGTCTAGGAGTTATCCCCCTAATCATTTACCCTAATCTCCCCGGCGCAGCAGCCCACCGCCATTCATCCTCAATGCCGTCGATTCGAGTGTACGAGTAAGTGTAAAAGTAAGTAAACAAACAATGCTCCCCACACACGTACTCGTACACCTTCTCTTGCACACATATCTCTCTATCTTCACCCGCCTCCCTTGCTCGGTTACCCTTAATCGACCTGCTTTCACCGATCTTGGCGAATCGTCGGTTCTGGTGTGCACAAGAGGTCAGATCCACCCACAGATTCTGCGGAAAACCCCCAACAATCAACTGTCCGGATTTGAGCTGCCGCCGACACCGCAGATAAATTTTCTGGTCATGTCACGGGCCTGTATATATTGTCTTTGCATGTTTGTATAAACTCTTGAACGAAAGAAACTGCCGTATGCAAAATATTCTCAAAGCGGTACACGATCTGTGGCATTTGCCGATTTACAGCAGCGCCGGGCAGGAAGTACGCCTGCATCAGTTGCTGCTGGCATTAATTATCTTTCTGGCCGGTATCTCGGCATCGCGCCGGCTTTGCGAACTTCTGGTCAAAAAAGCAAAAACCCGCCTCGGCTTGCAGGAAAGCACCGCCCAGATGGTCAGGCGCGGCCTTTTTTATTTTATGATGACGATTGTGGCACTGGTGGCTTTACCTATGGCCGGCATTCCAATCACAATTTTCACTGTGCTGGGCGGCGCACTGGCCATCGGTGTGGGTTTCGGTGCGCAAAACCTTTTCAATAATCTTATCTCCGGTGTAATTCTGCTGGTAGAGCACCCCATCCGGATCGGCGATATTGTTGAAGTTGGCAGCGAAACCGGCCGTGTCGAGGAAGTCGGCAACCGCTGCGTACGCCTGCGCCGCTCTGATGGTGCAGACCTGCTGCTGCCGAACAGCCATTTTCTCGAACAGCGGCTGGTAAACTGGACTCTGTTTGACAAGAATATCCGCGGAAAGATCGTGGTCGGCGTCGCCTACGGATCGCCCACCATAAAAGTACACGAACTTCTGATGCAGGCGGCAGATGAACACAAGCGCGTGCACAAAGAACCGCCACCGATTGTATTGTTTGCCGACTTTGGTGACGATTCCCTGGTCTTTCAGCTTTATTTTTGGTGCCATATCAACCGCCCGATGGATCTGCGTATGATTGAAAGTGATCTGCGCTTCAAAATTGATGAACTGTTTAATCAAAACGATATCGTGATTGCCTACCCGCAGCGCGATGTGCATCTTGATACCACCCGGCCCATTCAGATTGCATGGCCGGATGAACCCAAACGGTTTGCAACACACAAAAACAAGGAGCCGCAATAATGTATGACCCCTACCAGGCGCAAGTCGCGTTAGACCGTGTTTTGCGCGGCGAAGCCAAGGCAGTGATCGAACCGGATGACAGCACGCTGCGCTGGCTGAAGCTCGGCGCCGGAATGATGGTGCATTTCGGAATCAACACTTTTTACGACCGCGAATGGTCTGACGGGACTTTGGATATCAACGCTTTCAATCCGGTTGAATATGATCCCGAACAGTGGGTTTGTGCCGCAAAAGCCGGCGGGCTGAAATATCTCCTTTTTGTGACCAAGCATCACGACGGCTTTTGCAACTGGCACACACAGTGGACCGATTGCCACTGCGGCAATACGCCTTTCAAACGGGATATTCTGGCAGAACTGGCAGAAGCCTGCTCAAAACACGGCATCAAACTGGCTTACTACTATTCGTTGTGGGACCGCTATGAACCGTCGTTCGAACACGACCGCGGCTATGCCATGTTTATGAAGCGGCAGTTGACCGAGCTGCTGGTGAATTACGGAGAGATTGCCGAAATCTGGTTCGACGGCGGCTGGAAAAAGGGTGGAACTCATTACCAGGACCCGGAACGCTGGCACTGGCGCGAGATATATGAGCATATAAAAGCAATCCAGCCGCATTGTATGGTTGGCAACAACGGCACATCCGGGCGTTCCGGAGAGATTGTGATGTGGCCGTGCGATTTCCGCATCGGCGAAAAGAAACTGCCTCCGGAAAATGACAAGCAGATCCGCTACTGCGGCGGACTGGGCAACTGGCTGCCGTTTGAGGCGGTCTTCACGCTTTCCGCCGGCGGTGACGGCAAGCCGCCTTTCGGCAGCGGAAAGTGGTTCTGGCATCCCACCGATGTAACAACCGTTTCTCCTGAATCGCTGGTTGAGAAAGCGGTTGTCTGCCGCGAGCGCGGGGCGAACATTCTCATCAATGCCGGGCCGACCGACAAAGGGCTTTTACGTGATGTGGATGTACAATGCCTTGAACAGTTCGGAAAACTGAACAAGCCAGCGACTTCAGATAAACCGGCAGCTGAAAAAGCAAACCCGACCGACCCCGACGCCGCTATAACCGCATAAAAAGGCATTCTACAAAGAGGCACTTGGGTTAGAGCGTTTCTCGAAAGTTTTGTCGTGATAGAACAGACATTACCACGTCAGCTGACCTTGGTCGGCGGACGGAATAATTGGTCTTATCAAAGATTGAAAAAGAACGGGTTTGAGCCCGAATGGAGCAAATTAAGCTGATATCATTATTCTTGCTCAGAACGGGCTCATTGTTTGTTGTTTTCAATCCTTTTTCAAATCTTTCCGCTCGCCGACCCAAGGTCAGCGAGCGGTATCAGCATTAGCGCTTTCTGCAGTTCTGTTTCAGGGACGTCAACGCCGAAGACCACTTCCCCGATGGCGCGTGCCAGGACAAACCGCGGCAGGGCGTTAACAGATTTCTTGTCGGAACTCATCACCTTGCGCAGCATCGCCCAGTCTTCCGCCAGATCATCCGGCACCCCCACCGGTAAGCCGGCCCGCCGCAGCAAGTCAATTATCCGCCCGCATTCATCGGCGGATAGTCCCTTGACGTTTTGAGACAAGTGTGCGGCATACGCCATACCGATTGCCACCGCCTCACCATGCAGCAGTTCTCCGTAACCGGAAACTTTTTCCAGCGCATGCCCCAATGTGTGCCCGAAATTCAAAATCGCCCGCACGCCCGCTTCACGCTCATCAAGCCCGACCACTTCAGCCTTGATTTCGCAACAGCGCGCCACAACCTTTTCCAGCACCTCCGCATCACGGGACAAAAGTTTATCAATGTTTTCTTCAAGATAATCGAAAAAAACCGCATCCCAGATCACCCCGTACTTAATCACTTCGGCGATGCCGGAAACATATTCCCGTTCAGGAAGAGTTGCCATTGTCGCCAGATTTATCACAACGGCGGACGGCTGATGAAATGCGCCGACAAGATTCTTGCCCTGCGGCAGATTGACGGCGGTTTTGCCTCCAACCGAACTATCCACCATTGCCAGCAGACTGGTCGGAACCTGCAAAAGCTTTACTCCCCGCATATAAGTGGCGGCCAGAAATCCGGCCAGATCCCCGACCACCCCACCGCCGAGAGCAACCACCAATGACGAACGATCCAACCCCGCCTCCAACGCGCGCCCGTAAAGCCATTCAAGTTTTGCTAAATCCTTTGACTCTTCCCCCGCCGGCACCACGGCGCGCGCAGTTAACGCACCGGCCGCCTCAAGCAACCGCTCAAACGCTTCACCATATAAACCGTCAACATTATCATCCGAAACAATCAAACAACGCCGGCCGTCCACCGCTATACCCGGCTCAGTAAAATCAGGACCGGATTGAATAATGATATCATAACCGCGTTCGGCAAGCTTCACATGTACTTTTCCCGCCATTTCAGCATTCCTCTCAAAAACGGTTTACTCGCTTCTATCCCAGCATAGCGCCGCGTGACAAAGGATGCCCCCGCAAAAACGCTCCGCCTTCCATGATTTTTCCGCCCGGCGGCTGCACCTCAAGCAGACGTAAAGCACCATTTCCGGTCGCCACCAGCGGCCCGTTTGCCCCGTCATCAATGACCTCGCCTGGCCGCCCTTGACCATCCTCAACCGCCGCCTTGAAAACTCTTATCAACTTACCGGTTCCAGACGGCACCTCGCAATGACAAACCGGCCACGGGTTCATTCCCCGCACACGATTACGCAACACTTCCGCAGACAGCGTCCAATCTATCCGCCCGTCCCGCTTACGCAGCTTGGGAGCCATGGAAGCAGCGGTGTGATCCTGTGGATATCGCTCCAGCTCACCATCTTTCAGCATGCTGAGCGTTTCAACCAGCAATTCCGCGCCCAGTACCGCCAGCCGGTCATGCAGCTCACCGGCGGTTTCGTCATTACCTACCGGCGTTTCGCGTTGCAGAATAATATCTCCGGTATCCATTCCTCGATCCATCTGCATGGTTGTAACGCCGGTAAGCTTATCACCGTTTATGACCGCCCGTTGGTAAGGGGCGGCACCGCGGTACTTCGGCAGCAGCGAGGCGTGCAGATTAATGCATCCGTGCGGCGCAAGCTGTAACAGCGGCTCACGGAATATCTGACCATACGCCACCACCGCTATCACCTCCGGCTCAAAACCGCGGATCTGCTCCAGCGCCTGCGGATCGTTAATATTCTCCGGAGTCAACACCGGCAATTGTAATTTATTCTGACATTCAATCAGCGCTTTGACCGGACATGAATGCAGTTTCAGTTTACGGCCGCTTGGCCGGTCAGGCTGGGTGATTACCGCAACAACCTCAAGTTCACCGCAGTTGATCAACCGTAACAGCGAAGGACAGGCCAATCCGGCTGAGCCCGCAAAAACAATCCTCATCGAACATCTCCCATGGCGCAAACCTTTCTATCAATAACCCTGTAACGATTACGGGGGGGGCCTGATATCAACATCTAACAGCCAACAAGGAATATCCATACTCCAAGTTGAGAGGTGCTAACGCTCCTGCAAATCGTATTCTCTTCCCTTCTCCATTGTCTATTTGTCCCTTTTCCTTGCTCGGTTGGGAATTCCTTGTTGGCTGTTGGATATTGGTTATTTATTAAAATTGCTCTGAGAATTACGCAATACATCCTGATGCAGGTTTCCGCCATGGGCATCCATTGTAACAACGCCCTCCAGCCCGGCCAGCTCAAGCACCCATAGCGCCTCTGCCATGCCGAACTCGCGCAAAAAGAACACATCCTTCACCTCTGTCACGCAGCTTGCCGTCAGGGCTGCCGCCCCACCGACCAGATGCACATAAATGCAACCGTGGTTTTTGCAAGCTTCCGCGGTGGCCGCTCCCATTCCGCCCTTGCCGATAATCCCCCGGACGCCGCATTGGCCGATAATCCCGGCCATATAAGGTTCCTCGCGAATCGAAGTTGTCGGGCCGGCCGCCAGCACTTTCCACCCCCCCTGCTCTTTGACCATTACCGGGCCGCAATGAAACAAAGCCCCGTCTTTCAGGGAAACCGGCACGGTGCCGCCCTCGCCGATAAATTTATGCAACCGGTCGCGTCCGGTAAAAACCGTGCCGCTCAACACCACGCGCTCCCCCGCGCGCAAATTCTGCACAGCGTCCTTTGTAAATGGATATTCCAGCGTTTTCACTGCCGCCCATCCTGCTTTGATAATTAGTAGAGCCACCGCAACCGGCCGCCTTCCGGCCCCAGCAGCATTCCCCGCCGGCGCAATGACCAGCACATATAAGATATCGCAACAAAAAAACTGGCCGGCAAACGGCTCAATGCGCCGATTTTCACTCCCAGCACGGTTGTCGCACCGCCCAGCCCCATCGGACCGATATCCAGTCCGTTCAGCTCTTTTGTCAGTTGATCTTCAAGTTTTGCCAGAGCATGCACCGGACTCCGGTCATCCAGCCGCCGGAACAACTGCTTTTTGGCATAAGCCATACCGCTGACACGGTCGCCACCGATTCCCACCCCGATAATTCCCGGCGCACAGCCGCGCCCCTGGGCCTGCAACACCGCATCAACAACGCAACTCCGCACCCCCGCCAAATCACGCCCGGCACCCAGTTTTTCGTCAGGCAGACTGTACTGCTTACTGACGTTTTCCGATCCGCCGCCCTTCATCATCAGCCGCACTTCAATCGTTTTACGCGCACCCTGGATAAAAATCATCTGCGGAGCGCCCGGCGCAATATTGGTTGCATACGCTGCACCGGTTACCGAATCAACCGTATTCTCGCGCAGAAACCCCATGCGGGTGGCACGTGAAACGGCATTACGTGTGGCGGCGGCCAGCGCGTTGGTATCGCAGCCGGTCGGCACCCTGAATTGGAAGATCAATGTACCGGTATCCTGGCATAATGGCAGATTTCCGCTACGCGAAACCGCCACGGTTTCAAGCATCTTATCTAAACACCACTTGGCATGCGTGCCGGATTCTTCACGTTTCAACGCCTGCTTGAGGGCGCGTTCAACATCACGCGGCAGATCAGTCGAAGTACGCCTGATCAGCTCAAAAAGATTACGCTCGAGAAGGGCTTTGCTCAAAGCAAATTATTCCTTTCCCATACGCTCACAAGAAGTCTTCTGCCCTATTCCATGGTGATAGGCCTTGCATGCTTCGCAATCGCCATGCCGCGGACATCCCGGGTAGGTGCACGGACATTCTTTCTTCTCACTAATATCATTCTGCATTTTGTGTCTCCGTCTCCTGACGCCTACAACCGTGCGCCTTTTTTAATCAGCTCGGCGCGCACCTTTTTACCGTCAACCGCAGCCGGTGTCACACCATCGCGAACTGCCAGCGCCGCCCCCATTCCGGCCGCCTGGCCGAGTGAACATGCCGAAGGCATCACACGCAGACTGCTGTGCAAGGCATGGTCCACCGAAACCGGCCGGCCGCCGACCGTCAGATTGTCAACATCGGCGGCAACCACACACCCATACGGCACTTCATAAAAGTCATCCGGCGCAACAAATGCCTTTTCAGTCCCGCTGCCATTGGGGTTATGGATATCGATCATATACCTGATCCGCGCTATCCCGTCAGCAAATTTCTGCGCCTTGTCAAACACTTCCCGTGTGGCATAGGCAATTCCCTTCACGCGGCGCGATTCACGCACACCGATGTGATGGGCCATTGAGTGCAGCATGGCATTTTCAAAACCCGTTACATATTTGCGGAAAAAGGCAATATACTCGCGCATCTGGCTGTGCCCCTCCAGCTCTGCCGCGGCCAGTTCAAGTCCGTTCACCGCATTTTTATGAATAACCCGCGTGGTATTAAAGTGGACAACATCCTCATCGTAATAGGAAAACGACAGAATATCCTCACGCGGGCTGTTGATTTCTCCGCGTTCCTTGGCGGCAAGAAACAATGTATTAAGCTCCTTCCTTTCAGGGATACGGCTGCGGTCCACTCCGCTCAATTTGAAACACAGGGTCATCGGCTGACTGTGTCCGGAGGGACCGCCCTGCTCAAACCCGCAGCCCGCCAGAGCGGCAACATCACCGTCACCGGAGCAATCCACATAAACTTTAGCGCGGGCGGCACTGTATCCGCTCTTGGAGCCCAGCACCAGCGCATCAATCATCCGCCCGCTGCGCAGCACATCGACTACCGCATGATGGTATATAACCCGCACACCGGCTTCCAGCAGCAGATCCTCTGCCGCCATTGCGGCAACATCTTTCGAAAGCATCCGGCTGGAACCGGTATTGGCTTCAGGATCATACGGACAGCGCGTCTCAATATCCTCCGGCAGATAGCGGTGAATTCTTTCCACCCACTCGACATACACCGGATGGTCAAGCGCCTGCTGCTTTACATGGTTCGGCATAAAGGGATGCACTTCCCCCACACTGGCCATTCCGCCCGGCAGACCGTAACGCTCCACCAGCACAACCTCCGCCCCCGCGCGCGCGGCCATGACCGCCGCCCCCAGACCGCCCGGTCCGCCACCTACCACAATTACATCCGCTTCAATTTGAAGCGGTATATCACGACTGAATTCATATCTGACTGTATCCATAGCTATTCAATCTCCTTAATTCGGCATTAGAACACGAACCCCCCGCCCTCGCAAGGCCAATATCAACCTAAAAACCTTCCGCTTGACGCACGCTGCTGCATCCCGCACAGTATGCTCTTTGCTAACTACGAAAAGGAGCATCTATTGAAAATCTGTATTATCGAAGCCGGGGCGGTGCCCGGCAAAACCGCCAATAACTCACCGGCCATACAGTCCGCAATCGACACAGTCCACGCCGCCGGCGGCGGAACTGTCAGTATTCCGGCCGGACAAACCTTCATGACCGGCTCTGTCGAAATAAAAAGCCACGTCACCCTGCATCTTGAGCCCGGCGCAGTACTGCTGGCCTCACCCGATATTAAAGACTACTGGGGCATCGATAAGGATGAAAACTTTAAACAGGCCGATTTTGCCCGTTACTGGATATATGCCAATAAGGCGGAAAACATCGCACTGACCGGCAGCGGCACACTCGACGCCAACTCCCCGGCGTTCACCGCAGAACGCCTGCCGGAACGCACCGTGCCCCGTAATCCGCGGGCACAAAGCGTGGTCTTTATCGGCTGCCGCAATGTGCGCGTGCGCGATCTCACCATCCGAAATGCCCCCAGTTGGGCACTGCGCCCCGCCGGCTGCGAAGATGTGGTGATCGACGGCATTTCCATTCTCAGCGATCTCGGACTGGTAAACTCCGACGGTATTGATCCCGATTGCTCCCGCAATGTACGCATCAGCAACTGCCTGATCGAAGCCGGCGACGACGGCATCTGCCTGAAAACCCGTAAGGAATTTGCGGACGAATACGGACCTTGCGAGAATATCACTGTCACGAATTGCGTCATTCGTTCCTCTTGCGCAGCACTGCGCATCGGCACAGAATCATTCGCCCCCATCCGTAACGCCGTTTTCAGTAACTGCATCATTCACGGCAGCCATCGCGGCATTGTGATCCGGAATTCAAACCGGCCGGCAGCGGAGAAGCCGCCGAGAAAACCCCGTGGGGATCACTTTGGGAACACGACATTCCGCCGGTTTTCATTGAACATGCCGGACATGTGATTCTGCGCAACCTGAATGTTGAGTTTGAGGACAATCTGCCGCCGGTTTACAAATGCGCAATAGAGGCCCACTCCGTTGATAATCTGGAATGTATAAATAGCAACGTAGAAACCGGGGAAACCGCAAATGCAGATTGAGCAGGTGGTTGTAGGGGCTTTTGAGGTTAACTGCTGGCTGGCCGGCGGATGCAATAATCAGGTCATAGTGATTGATCCGGGTGATGATCCCGACCTGATAATCGGGGCGCTGCAGGAAAAGAACTGGAGCGTGGCGGCATATTTCATGACCCACGCGCACATGGATCATATCAATGCATTATACGCCGTGCATAAACAGCATCCGGCACCGGTTGCCATTCATGGCAGCGACCTGAAATGGGCTTTCACCCGGCAGAATACCCTGCCGCCTTTCTTTCTGCAACCGCCACAGGCACCCGCTGCCGAATTTATCGATCTCGCGGAGACAACTTCCGGCACGCATGCCGGACTTGACTGGCAGATAATCCATACCCCCGGACATACTCCCGGAGGTGTTTGTTTTTTCTTTCCGCAGGAGAATGTGCTGTTCAGCGGTGATACGCTTTTTGCCGGCTCAGTCGGACGCACCGACCTGCCCGGCGGTCATACACAAACACTTACCGCTTCTCTGAAAAAACTGCTTGAACTGCCCGATATTACACGCGTCTACCCAGGGCACGGCCCGTCCACCAATCTTGCCAATGAAAAACGCCGCAATCCGTTTCTTGCATAATAACTGTATTTTCTGCCATATTATCTGACAGCACAGTCCATAATTTATAAAAACGTCAAAAAACGGCATGAAAGAGAGTGTGTGGGTTTGTGAGTGTGTGAGAGTGTTTTAATGAGCGTAGTGAAAAAGTTTAGTGAATCTAATGCCATCAGTTCAGATAAAATGGAGGGCGAGTACGGCACCACTCCCATACTCCCACACCCACATACACATGAATGATTTATGGAGCGACGATAAGCCCTGCGACTGGGGCATAATTATTGACAGGACGTCCTGACAGACAGGAGATTGCCATGAATGAAGAACCGCTGTTTGAAATAGGTGCCGATGGTGTGGATGCCGCAGAGGTGGTCCGTGCCATCCATGAAAGAGTCGCCCGCAAGCGCGCCGAAGGTGTTTACAATGACATCCGGATCGCACAGGCCGAGAAAAACAATCTGGATTATCTGCAAAACGAGGAGACGCTGGCCGATCTCTATCTTGAAACTCTGCGCGATGCTGTTTATATCGATATTAATGACTTCGCCATCCATGAGCAGCGCCGGATTGCGGCACCCATGCTGGTCGGACTGAAGAAGACCATTTGGAAACTGCTGAAGTTTTACACCTATCGCCTCTGGTCCCAGCAGAATCAGGTCAACGGACTGCTGCTTTCAGCCATAGAAAACATGGAGCAGCGCTATCGCCGCAAAATCAGCGAGCTGGAAAAAAAAGTAGCCGAGCTGGAAAAAAAGAATGGCTAAAGTCAAAAAGGTTGCGTTTGTTGCACCGCGGCTGGCGGAGGGACAGGCTGCCGGCGGCGCGGAAACACTGCTCTTCAATCTTGCACGCCGGACTGCCGCGGAAGGTCTTGACGTTACGTTTCTAACCACCTGCGCGGTTGATCATTTTACATGGAAAAACGAGCGCCCGGCCGGCAGCAGCCGGCGCGATGGACTAAATGTGCAATGCTTTCCGGTCAATGAAGACCGTCGGCTTGAACGCTTTAGCGAAATACAGGCCCGTATCAGCCGCGGTGTCCATGTTTCCGCGGAAGAGGAAGCCTTCTGGCTTGAACATAATGTCAACAGCCGGGAGCTGCTGGCACACCTGCAAAACGCCGGCGAACAATATGACCGCATCATTCTCGGCCCCTATTTGTTCGGTCTGATTTATCACGCCGCGCTGATCCATCCAAAAAAATCATTACTCGTGCCATGTCTGCACGATGAACCTTTCGCCTACCTGCCGTCTTTCAGCAGCCTCTTCAACACTGTCCGCGGCTGCCTGTTCAACACTGAACCGGAACGCGATCTTGCAGAACAGCTTTATGACCTTCCGGAAGGTAATCCGGTAGTCGGCATGGGAATTGAAGATGTGGACAGCTCCGGTATCGACAGCATCCGCGGCAGACTCGGGCACACCGCACCATACGTGCTTTATTGCGGGCGCCGTGAACAAATGAAAGGCACTCCGCTGCTGCTGGATTATGTTAATCTCTTCCGCTTAAGAACCGGGCAGGATATCCGTCTGGTGCTGACCGGCTCCGGACCGGTTAATCCACCACCGGAATTGCTGCCCTATGTGACCGATCTAGGATTTGTTGCGGAAGCCGACAAACGCGCAGTTATGGAAGGCGCGCTGGCGTTTATCCATCCGTCACTCCATGAAAGCCTTAGCATCGTTCTGCTGGAGAGCTGGCTGGCAGAAACTCCGGCACTGGTGCATTCCGGCGGGCGGGTCCTGCGTCACCAATGCCTGCGTGCCAATGGCGGAATGTGGTTCGGCAGTTATCCGGAATTTGAAGAGTCCCTGCTGGTTCTGGCAGGACAACCGCAACTGCGTAATACAATGGGCAAATCAGGACGGGAATATGTGCTGCGGGAGTATTCGTGGCAGACAGTAATGCAGCGCCTGTTAGATGCTCTGGAGAAATAGCTCAGGAATTCCTGCCGTTGCCGGCAGTTTTGTCCTTTTCCGGTTCAGCCGGGGGCGGCGCGCTTTCTTCAGCCTTAATCGCCGCATCCATAATAACATCCAAGGCGGCGTTCACCGTTTTCATGGCAGACTGAATCTCGTCTACCTTCTCGGTAATCCGGCCGAAACGGTACATGTTTTCAGAACGCAGCTTTTCAAGAGTCTCGCGACGCTCGTAAACACTTTCCAGCTCCGATTCCAGCTCCGCAATCCGCGCCTCCGACTGAGCAATGATGCGGCGCAGATTTAAAATACGGATTTCCTTGTCTTCCTCGGAATCGTCAAGATCACTGATATCCATCCCGGACGGAATGGGAACCTCAACCGGATTACCGCAATCCGTGCAGGGAATAGCCAAACCGGCACCGCGGTAATCAATAGCCAGACTTTTTCCGCAATGCGGACAGTCAAAAACTATATCAGTATCTTTTATATCGGTGTTTTCATCGGGCAGATCAGTCATGTCCGCCTCCAGCTTCATCAGGCCTTTACCACTTTGCCGCGCTTGATGCATGATGCGCAGACATTTTTACGGCTGACACCACCGTTCTCGGCAACGCGGATACGCTGCAGATTCGGCAGAAAACGCCGGCGGGTAATTCCCGTGGTATGTAATCCGATTCCGCCCTTTTTCTTGGGCAGACCGTGACGAATAATATGATTCCCTGTTGACGGGCCTTTCCCGCAAATTTCGCAAACGCGCGCCATTTGTTAACTCCTTACCAGTCTTATTGATGTACTAAATAACCCCGCCCCGTTCCGGCAGCCGGGAACACCCCCATAACCGTCCGGAGCGACAGCTCAATCGTGAAACATAACCAAACCCGCCGCCCAGTGCAAGCACCAAAAATCCAGCATTTCTAATTAGGGCATACGCCCCCCTGCCGCCTTGCGTGCCGCGGCGTAGCACTTGTGCGAAGACTGGCGCGGCAGGAGCGGAAGATTGGCGGGAACAGCAAGCTTTTCTCGCCAATCTTATTCACCCGCGACAGCCGCCTACGCGCTTCGCGGCTACGGCGGCCAAGCAAGGTCGCGGGGGTCTTTGGCCATAATGAGAATTGCTGCCAAAAATCAAAAACGGATATCCTTGACATGCAGCTCAATACTTTCCCTGCCGCGGAAGGTATTGCGCACCACCTGCGCCAGCACATCCACCTGTTTCCCATCAAAATCATCGCGGGGGGCGTTAAACATCACCGCCTTGCAACCCGTTGAGCCGTCTCCGGCCAGCCAGCGTGCATGGCGCTCATCCGCACCCATCCGGCGTAAGTCCCGTACCGGCAGACCGCGTAAACCAAACAACGGGGCGGGATTCCCCTCACCAAACGGCCCCATCGTATCCAGCGCCGCCGCCATATCCTCATTCACATCCCCCACCTCTATCCAGTCATCAAATTCAACCACCGGACAGGGCGTTTCCCCGTCCAGTCGCTCCCGGCATATCTCATTAAAACGCCCGGCAAACGCCGGCACGGCCGCGGCAGCAAGCGAAAAGCCCGCCGCATTGGCGTGTCCGCCGTAAGCCGACAGCAAATCCGCACATTGCTCAAGAATATCCACCAGATTCAGCCCGCCGAATGCACGCGCTGAACCATGACCGCAGCCGTCACTGTCCAAAGCAATCACTGCCGCCGGACGGCAGTACTGATTGCACAAGCGCGCCGCGACAATACCGATCACCCCGCGGTGCCACCCGTCCCCGGCAGCCACCAACCCCCAACCCTCTTCAGCATAATCTGCCGCGATTGTCTTGGCGGCCTCATTGATGATGCGCTTTTCTATGCCGCGCCGCTCTTCATTCAAACTGTGCAACTCACCTGCCGCAGTGCGTGCGGCGGCCAAATCAGCAGCCAGCAGCAAATCCAGCGCCTGGCGCGCGTGTGCAAGGCGCCCGCCGGCATTTAAGCGGGGTGCCAAGCCGAAAGCAATCTGTTCGGCCGTGCTCACCGAGCGCAACCCGGCAACCTCCGCCAGCGCATGCAAACCCCATTCACCGGCAGCCGGAAAACATTTCAAGGCCGCCTTAACCAGAATACGGTTTTCGCCCAGCAGCGGCACAACATCCGCCACAGTGCCAAGTGCCACCAACCCCAGATGATCACGCAAATCCAATGCTTGAGCAACCGGTCTGCCGTTCTCGCGACCATGTTTCACCAGCCCGTGACAGAATTTAAAAGCCACCCCCACCCCGGCCGGCGACGCAGCGGACATGCCAAGCTGCACAACCGGATTAATAACCGCATACGCATCCGGCAGCCCTTCAGGTGCCGAGTGGTGATCGGTCACAATCACCTCGATGCCTTCTTTCCGGGCCAGCTCTACGGCCGCCTGTCCAGAAGAACCGCAATCAACCGTGATGATTAAGTCCGGCCGGCCGTCATCAATGCAGCGGCGGATAGATTCGGGATGCAACCCGTAGCCGTCGTTGAAACGGCAGGGCAGATATACGGAAACGTCCGCGCCGAGGGCGCCCAGCACCCGCAACATCAGTGCCGCGGCAGTAACCCCGTCGGCGTCATAATCGCCAAAGACACTGATGCGTTCGTGGTTGTCGATCGCCCGCCAGACCCGCTCAACCGCTTTTTCAACGTCAGGCCAGCCAAACGGATCAGACAGGGAAGCGAGTCCGCCGGAAAGATAGTTGCGCAAACCGTCCCCGCCGGCAATGCCGCGGGCGGCGATGGCCCGCGCCACCGGAACCGGCAGGGAACTCTCCGCCGCCACCGCCTCCGCCGCGGCGTTTTCAACCGGACGCAGACGCCATTGAGCGGCGGGGACTTTCATTATTTCACGGCTGTTTTGGCAAACTCAGGCCGCCGGTTGCGATACCACAGCAACAACACCGGAGTCGCAACAAACACAGAAGAGTAGGTGCCGACCAGCACGCCGATAAAAAGGGTCAGCGCAAAGTCGTTGATGGCCCCGCCGCCAAAGAACAGCAGCATACCGAC
>PXDI01000409.1 GCA_003565095.1 PVC group bacterium
ATGGAAGGGCCATCGCTCAAAGGATAAAAGGTACTCCGGGGATAACAGGCTAATCTCCCCCAAGAGCTCACATCGACGGGGAGGTTTGGCACCTCGATGTCGTCTCGTCACATCCTGGGGCTGGAGAAGGTCCCAAGGGTTTGGCTGTTCGCCAATTAAAGTGGTACGCGAGCTGGGTTCAGAACGTCGTAAGACAGTTCGGTCCTTATCCACCGTGGGCGCAGGAGATTTGAGAGGAACATTCCCTAGTACGAGAGGACCGGGAATGACGCACCTCTGGTGTGCCTGTTGTCGTGCCAACGGCATTGCAGGGTAGCTATGTGCGGAACGGATAAGCGCTGAAAGCATCTAAGCGCCAAGCCTCCCTCAAGACTAGATCTCCCTTTCCGCTTCGGCGGAACTGAAGGCCGGTCGAAGACTACGACCTTGATAGGCTGGAGGTGTAAGTTCAGTGATGAATGCAGCTTACCAGTACTAATCGGCCGTGAGGCTTGATCATTTTTTTCTTCTGGTCCAGATACCGGTGTAAAGTCGCTTGTCCATCCTATGCAGTTTCTTATTTTTGAGTTTTCCCGGTGACTATAGCGAGGAGGTAACACCCGTTCCCATACCGAACACGGAAGTGAAGGGCCTCAGCGGCGAGGGTACTGCGGTATTTGTCCGTGGGAGAGTAGCACGTTGCCGGGTTTTTTATTTGCGAGGGTGCCGGATGTATTTCCGGCACCCTTTTTTTGTTTTAACAGCTTGCTTTACAAACTGTGTTGTTTCTGGTTAGCTGGCAGTGTTTCACTCTCGATAACCCAAAGTCGGCAGGTTGTATGAAGCTGCGTAACATGATTCAAGTCAGTGCCTTGTTTCCCGTATTACTGGCGGTGGCAATCGTTTTGGGCTTTTTTGTGCGCGGGATTCTCGGCAGCTTGTATGACGAGCAGGTTTCGGTAGCAGCACGGTTACAGCATAACTGGAATTCAGTTATGGATTCCGTGCATAGCGCCCAGACTGATGAACTGAGTTCTGCGTTGTCGGCGGTGCGGAATGATCTGCTGGATTTGCGTGTGATTTCTTCGCGGGTTGGCGCGGCGATAGCTGATGTGCAGCGTCATATTGCTTCGTTTAATCAGGCTTTGGTCCGCGACAGCGATGCGCGGGGGCGCTCACTATGGTCGCACGGCCGCGACGTACAGGATCGTATCGCAGCACTGAACCGGGAGGTTATCACCTCTGCCGGTGAACAGAGTGCAAACCTTGACATGTTTTTTGCAGTTTACATTGGTGTTCTCGGCTTGTGTCTGACGGGGGTGGCGCTGATGGTCGGCCGTGAACTGTGGCAGCGTTTCGGAATGCTGCCGCAGCGGGTCGGGGTGCTGGCGGACGCCATGCAGCGCTTTTCTGCCAGCGGCAATGCCGTCAGTGTGCCGGAAGACGGCAATGATGAGCTGGCCCGTTTATCAAAGGTTTTCAATAAAACGACCGGTGAATTATTGAAGGCGCGGCGTGCATTGGAAAAGGAAGTCCGTGAGCAGAAGAAGACCGCCGAAGCGGCGCGCATGGGCAGTGTGACCCTTTCCGAGGCGCTCACCAAAGTTGGTCGTGCGCGTGACAGGGTTGTTCAGGAAGAACGGATACATGCGCTTTCCCAGATGGCCGACGGCCTGGGGCATGGATTAAATACCGCCTTGACCCCGTTGGTCATGCTTTCAGAATTCCTGGTTTCCAATCCTGATGAAATGAAGAAGACCGAACAGTTGGCGGAAAAGCTCAAAATGATGAATTCCGCAGCACAGGCGGCCGCTCAGCAGGTTGAGTATCTTACCCATTTTTTCCGGCCCGTGGAGCGCTCCGGGCCCGAGGCGGTAAACATCAATGAAACCGTCCACGAGGCGATTGATATGACCGAACCGCGTTGGAAGGCGATGGCTGAAGCCGCGGGTGCAAGGATAAGCTGGGATGCTGAGTTCGGGACGGTGCCCCCGGTTGCCACACAGAAGCAGGATTTAATTGAAGCGGTTGCCGCAATGATTATAAATGCGGTTGAAGCGCTGCCGAAGGGCGGGGCTATCCACATTCAAACCTGCCGTCAGGGCGAGATGGGGGTTGTTGTTGTGTCTGACACCGGCTGTGGCATGGATGAAAAGCTGCTGGCGCGCTGTCAGGAACCGTTTTACACAACCAAGACGCGTGCCGGTGCGGGAATGGGGCTGACAATTGCATCTACGATTGCGCGGCACTATGGCGGAAAGATTGTTGTCACCAGTGAAATAAACAAGGGTACACAGGTTACATTCGGCTTGCCGCTGTTCAGTGCAGACAAGTCCGGGGCGACCGCGAGTGATGATGTTCCCGATGATGTTGCCCCGGCGAAGATTCTGGTGGTGGATGATGATCCCTGGTCGCGTGGAGCTGTGCAGGCGATTCTGGAGGGGGCGGGGCATCAGGTTGCTGCTGTCTCGGGCGGCTTGGCGGCAATCGAGGCGTTGGGGCAGGCTAAATATGACCTGATAGTGCTTGACCGTGCCATGCCTGATTTAAGCGGGGACGAAGTTGCCGCGAGGATTGGTGCCGGCGGCAATCCCCCATTGATTCTGATGTTGACCGGCCTGGCTGAATTTATGGAAGGCGAAAAACCTCAATACGTTGATTTTGTGCTTTCCAAGCCTGCCAATGTTGAAGAGTTGCTCAGGGCGGTGCGCCGGCTGCTGGCAAAGAAGAAATAATGCTCCTCTGTTGCAATTCTCCGGATTAAACTTACCCGTTTTTTATGTTGTGACCGTTACAATAATCCGTTATTATTAAAGATATGAATAAATCATCAAAAAACAGTTTGCGAACGGGAGCTGTACGCAAACCCTACAGCGCCCCGCGGCTGCAGGTTGTTGATCTGGCTGCCGACGAGGTTTTGGCAGTGGGCTGCAAGATCGGCGGTGGCGGCAACAACTCCGGTTTATCACCCTGTCCGATCGGGCGTTGTGCGCGTCCGGGATCATCATAAACTAAAATGAAACTGTGTAGACATATAGTTGTGCTTAGCATAGCGGCAATGTTTTTGTTTTTTGCCGGAGCGTTATATGCCGGGGATCTGCGTATTGAGCTGATTTCCGGATATAATTTTGTTGTAAGATCAAATATTGAATCGCAACCATACGGACCGCGTTCGGCCTATCTGGGTGCCATTTTCCATAATGACGGCTCTACAGCATTAACTAATGTCTATGCTTATATCGGTGATTATGATAGCGGCAGCACTCCCTCCCCGGGGATTTATCCGTCGCGGGCGCATCCACCTCTGGTGGGACCCTTGCCGGGCGGAGAGTTTGCGCTGATGCACGAAGGTGGCTCAGCAGGCAAAGCTGATGCCTCGCGTTATCTTGGAACCATTGAACCGGGGGAGTCTGCCACAGTCTATTGGCTGGTAAGTTATCCGGTTCTGGATGAGAACGGCAATGCGGTACACGGTCCGAGTGTTAAGCCGGACGATGATCTCTGGCTCGAATTTGATGTCTGGGGTTCCGGGATGGACAGCGGCGGCAATACGCTTACGGATGACGTACGCCGCCGGGTTTTTATGCGGCGTATGCTGCAAGCGATGGCCAACAAGATTTCTCCTAACAATGCCAACAAGGTTCCTCAAGAGTACAAAGACCTGCTGGGCTATTTTGATCCGGCCTGGACGAACAATCTGGTTGACGGCTCACCCGGTTCGGCAATCATTACTGAAGGTATCTGGTATGATCTTGGCAACATTAATCAGGGTTTCGACAATGACGGGGATCTGGTGCCCGATTACAATGCCTGGATGCAGCCGGTGGGCGATCCGACGATTTTTGATCCTTCCTGCATGCGGCTGGTCAGCACGTATGTTTTGCTGGTAGTCAAGCGTACCGGCGGCCAGCCGGATCTGGTCATTGTGGCCGAAGACCAGTTATATTTCACCAATCTTCCGCCGGATAATAGCGGCGCCATCGGTTATGTGGCATATCATTTCATGCCGCTAAGCGGCGGCTGTTCGGTTACGCTTTCGCCATATCAGGCGGTGGCTTCTGGAAAAGACAACGAAAAATTCAACGGCGACTTCGGCGCAACGCTCGGCGATGGGCTGGCTTCTTCTGAAACATCAATTCTGCTGGATAAGCTGGTTGACAAGGAGCAGGCCGATCCCGGTGAAACGCTGACTTACACGATCGCTTTTACCAACAGCGGTACTACGGTTATTGGGAATCCCGCGCAGGGACTGCCGCTGGTCATCAGCGACAGTATTCCCGATGGTGCGGTCTATATCGGCGGCAGTGCCGCCGCCGGCAACACTCTGCCGGCCGGGGTGTCAGCCTATAAGGTTTTCTATTCAACCGATGACGGTGTTTCGTGGACGCAAACTCAGCCGTCTCCGGCGTCCGCCGTTACGGACAT
>PXDI01000258.1 GCA_003565095.1 PVC group bacterium
AACCATGAAGCCGCACAAACCGGCTTTTGTGCGTCCGCCGATTCCGGTGGCGGCTTCGTCACGGATTTCGCCGCCGACACCGGTGGCGGCACCGGCGAATGGTGAAATGGCGGTAGGATGATTGTGGGTTTCCACCTTCATCAGGATATCAAGCTGATCGGGATTGAAGTGATAGCGTTGTGAACCGTCGCGGGAAACGCTGAAAGCGTCGCTGTTGAAGCCTTCGATAACTCCGGAATTATCCTTATAAGCCACCAGCGTTCCAGCGGGATGGGTATTGTGGGTATGGCGGATCATGTTAAAGAGCGTTGCGGGCTGTTTATCCCCGTCGATGATCCATTCCGCATTGAATATCTTATGCCGGCAGTGCTCGGAATTCACCTGTCCGAACATAACCAGTTCAACATCGGTCGGATTGCGCTGGATTTTGTTGTAGGCATTAACCAGATATTCGATTTCTTCATCATTCAGCGCCAGGCCCATTTCGCGGTTAGCGGTGTGCATGGCTTGAGCGCCTTGCTCCATCAGCGGAACCTGCTGGAACGGGGGCGGTTCCGGATGTTCAAAAACATCCGCCAGATCGGAATAGATTCCTTCGGTCATACGGTCGAAGAGCGCGGCGGCGGCATTGCCCAGTGCCGCAATATCCGCAATTGAGCCGTCATGCAGGCAGATTTTGTAATTAATGCCGCGTTCGATACGCTTGATTTCGCTTAGCCCGCAGTTATGAAAGATGTCGGTGGCTTTAGATGCCCATGGGGAGAGCGTGCCTTTGCGCGGTATTACCGTCACCCCGGCGGTATCATTCCAGATGCCGGTTGCCCCGAGCAGGGGCAGGGATTTTTGCATCACTTCAGCAGTTGGCGGCTGGTCGATATCAAGCAGATAAACATAATGAGCACTGACCGTACTGAAGATATCTGCATCTTTCAGGCGGTTAAGTTCTCTCAACAATGCATTGATTCTGAAAGTTGAAAGGGCGTCTTTGCCCTCAAGCATCAGCGGTTTCACGGTGCCTCCTTATAAAAATAAACAAGTTCGTAACATATTTCAAAAGGTCCCGAGTGTAAAGCCGTTTAGGCTGAAAATAAGCGTTTTCAAGCAGGGCGGGGTATGTTAGATTCGTTGCCAGCAGGGTTATTCTGAAAATTCAACCGGGGCCCGTTGATGTCGGCCTCCGGAGAGATCAAGGACAAGGGCAGTGTTTTTCTCTTGTGAGCAGTAGGCGCAGCAGAATAGGAGCAGAGGAAATTGAGCAGGTTTTTGAAGTGGTTTTTGCCGTTGATTGTGTTGCTTGGCGTGTGTGCCGGGGTATATTTGTGTAATATTCCGCAGGGGGTCATGCCGGGACCGGATTCACGGGTGTTGTGGAGTCTGCTTCCCGGCGGATTTGAGCTTTCGCCGCTGTCGCCGTTATGGACATTGACGGCCGGGACACTGGTTTCTGCATCAAGCTCATCCGCGGCCGCTGTGCTGGGCGCAATGAATACTTTGCTGGCGGTGATTTTGCTGGGGCTTTTTGCCTGGCTGATGAGCTTTGTTTTGCGTATGAGCCGGGCGGAATCCGGGCGTTTTTATAACGCCGCGGTCTGGATTGCTGCGTTGCTGGCCGCTCTATGGCTGGGAACATCATCGGCATTTATCATGGCCGCAACACGTCCCGCGCCGGTTATGCTGCATGTGGTAATGTTTCTGCTGGCGCTGCTGTTGTTGCAGCGCTATTACCACAAGGGCGGGCGCTGGCTGCCGGCGGGAATCGCATTTTACTATGGCATTGCCGCCGTAGAATATCCTGCAATGTATTTCTATCTGCCGCTTTTTGCCGCGGCATTACTTGTCGCGATGTACAATCACCGTCATCTGAGGGTCGGGAACCTGGTGCTTTGTGCTGTGGCCGGGACGGCGGGTGCGGCGGCGCTGTATACGTTGGCGGTATGGCGCTTTATGAGCACGCCCGGACATTATTTGCGTGAATACGGACCGTTTCATTCCACGCTATGGCAGTTTCTGATTGAACAGTATCAAGTGACAATCCGGTCTTTGCCGCAGGTGGGATGGATTCTGATAGTTGTTCTTACGGTGGTGCCGTTGCTGGCGTGCGTTGTGATGCTGGCGGGAATCCGCCGGAGGCGGGTGGGTTTTGAGCATTATCTGCTGTTTCTGGTCATCACCGGGGTGGTTGCCGGGGTACACTTAAACATGCCGGGGACGCCATGGGCACTACTGGGCGCACGGCGGCTTTTGTTGATGCCGTATTTGCTTAGTGCCGCGGCATTCGGCTTTACGGTCTTCTTCTGGATAACGGTTCCCTTTGAAAGGTTAAACATGAAAAAGATCAGTTTGGGCGGTGCGGGGCCGGTTGTTATTGCCGGGGTTATTACTTTATTGGCGGTTTCTGTGGTAAGCTGGGGGGCGGCCAAAAATGCTGCGTTGGCTGATCCGCGTTCCGCAAATCTTTTGCGTGCTTTTGCAGAGGATATTGTGGAAAGCCTGGATGGTCGCACATGGCTTGTAACTGACGGCATTGTTGATGAAAATCTGATGATGGCGGCCCGGGCGCGTGGCATAGAGTTACAGACAATCAATCTGCGTCAGGGGCGTTCGCCGGTATATTTGAAAAGTTTGCAGGAGCTGTTTGACGATCCCACGCTGAAGAACATGGCTGGTATCGGTATAATGCCTTTGCTGCAGGTGTGGCTGCAGACCGATAATGAGATCAGCGATAAGCTGGCTTTGCTGGTAATGCCGGAGTTGTGGGTCGGAAACGGATTTACCCCGGTGCCGGCCGGCGCGGTGTATTTCGGAATCCGCAATCTTGATGAGCTGGATACCGCGCAGATCTATGAACGCAATGCAGCTTTCTGGGATAAGATGCTGGAACGCTATCCGCATGATACGGAAGAGTCCGGGGATCAGGCGGTTGCGGTGCTAAATCACATCCGGGCGCATTATGCGGTTGCTGCAAACAATCTCGGGGTAATGTTTGAGGATGCCGGGGAGCGTGAACGGGCCTGGCGTTCTTACAGCGCAGCCAGACGCTTTGAT
This sequence comes from PVC group bacterium, assembly GCA_003565095.1. GTDB lineage: Bacteria > Verrucomicrobiota > Kiritimatiellia > UBA8416 > PXDI01 > PXDI01. The sequence continues at coordinate 3,046 of PXDI01000258.1, forward strand.
GAAAACAATCTCAGTGCGGTGTTGAACATGCGCGGCATGGTTGAGCAGGGTTACCGCAGTGAATTACGTGAAGAGCTAGACGCACTGATCGAGTCCATACTGAAGCAGGGGCATGTGCCGCGGGATGTCTGGCAGTTGGCGGGGCGTTTCGGCTTTGTACGCTCGCCGGAGATTTTTGTGAGGATGGGGATGGACTGGGCCAGAACCGGTCAGCCGGGAGCGGCGGTGGCGGGTATCCAGCGCGCGCTTGACATGATTCCGGCCGAGCGGCATGGCGGACTTAAAAACATTCTCGCCGGAATGCTGTTTGCCGATATGCAGCCGGAAAAGAGCGAGCACCTTTATCGAGAGGCTTTGAAGCAGAATTCTGATGATGTTGATGCGCTGCTTGGTCTGGCAAGAATTGAGGCAATGCGCGGGGATGCGGTTAGTGCCCGGGCGTTGGTGGCGCAGGCGGCGGCGATTGCCGGTGATGCGGCAGCGCTGCCGTTAGCGATTGAGCAGGGGGCGGTCAGTTTGCTGCTCGGAAAGCCTGCCGAAGCGCGTGAGGCGCTTGAGCCGGTGCTGGCGGCTGAACCGCAGAATCTGCGGGCGTGGACGATTACTTTTGTGGCGGTGCTGATGCAGCAGGATGCTGACGGCATGAGCAGTTTTCGTGAAGATTTCACCCGTGCAGGATTTGCCGAGCATCCATTGGCGGCAATTGCCGGTGCATATGAGTATTCGTTGTCCGGGCGGATGAGCGAAGCGGCTGCGGCGTTTTCCCGGTTGGCGGAACGTATGCCCGGCAGTCTGCTGGTGCTTGATCCGCTGATTAGGCTGAATCTGGTTATGGGCGATTTTCCAGCGGCATTGCAAAATGCCCGCCGGGCACTGGTAACTGATTCGCGCCATGTGCTGGGGAATTACGTTATGGGCAGTTTTCAGTTGAGCCAGGGGGAAACCGCGCTGGCTGAGGATTTTCTGCGGCGCAGTCTGAAGGGCGGGGCGACATTTATGGCATTGAACGATCTGGGCTGGCTGCTGGCAGAAAAAGGGGAATATGCCGAGGCGGAGCAGTTGGCCCGTGATGCGCTGGAGATGCGGCCCAACCGCTATGAGCCGATGGATACTCTCGGGTTTATATTGACCAGGACGGGGCGCTATGCAGAAGCGGAGAAACTGCTTGAGCGGGCCTTGGAACTGGCCCCGGGCAGTGCGGATGTTTATTTGCATTATGCGATGTTGCTTTTTGAAACGGGGGATTCGGCGGGGGCGCGTGACAAGCTGGAGGGGGCGGTAAAGCTGCAGGGAATGCTTGCGCCTGCGCAG
>PXDI01000138.1 GCA_003565095.1 PVC group bacterium
ATGATACTCTGATGCAGGCAGACAAAGTTGAGGACGCTGCCCAGAGAGTAGCGGGTGTTCTCACTGGATACCGCGTCTTCAATGGCTTCACTGATGGCAATGCCGAGACTGCCGGGCGTATCAGGATCTTTTTCCAGAATATCGCGTCCGGCCTTGGTGCGCGGGCTGGGACTGGCAATGCATTCGGCGCCCCAGGTACCCATCATGATCTTGCGGAAAGGTTTCTGGTCAAAACTGATCCTGACCATATAAACGCGGCAGTTGATGCCGCCGATCAGGTTACAGCTCATCGCCAGAGCGCTGCCCCACTGTCCCGCCCCGGTTTCGGTGGTCAGATGCTTGATACCAAACTCACGGTTATAGTAAGCCTGCGCCACCGCAGTATTGGGCTTATGGCTCCCGGCCGGTGAGACGCCTTCGTTTTTGTAGTATATGCGCGCGGGAGTTCCCAGCGCCTTTTCCAGCCGCCGGGCGCGATAGAGCGGACTCGGACGCCAGAGCCGCAGGACATCCAGGATTTCCTCGGGAATATCAATCCAGCGCTCAGTACTGACTTCCTGCTCAATCAGATTCATCGGAAACACGGGCGCAAGAGCTTCCGGGCCGATTGGTTTGCCATCCAGACCGACCGGCGGCAACATCGGGGTTGGTAAATCCGCCTGAATATTGTACCACTGCCGCGGCATTTCCTCTTCAGTCAAAACCACTTTTACATCACGTTCCATTGATTTCTCCTTCATTATCAACTTTGTTCACTAGTATTATCTGAACCGAGCAATGTATCAACAACTGAATCGCCGCGTTTCAGAATACGCGCACCGCGGGTGACTTTGCACAGACTGACCTTCAATTCATTCGCCACCGAGCGCTGAGAACGTCCCTGCTTCAGGAGCTTCAGAATATCCCAGCGCGATGCCAGATCACGGCATTCTGCCGGGGTTAATAATTCCAGCAATAGCCGCTCGACTTTCCCGGCATCATTCAGTCGTGCAAGCGCCCGCGACACACAGGTCAATCCAGTTGTTTTTTTTCGTAATTTTTGCATTGTTACTATAAGCAGAAACATAGCGGATTACACATGCACGCGTAAAGCGCTTTTTTATGGGCCGTCGCTTGCGAGGGGGTTTGCAAGCTCCTCTAATATAAAAACTGCGATCAAACGGGCGCTGGCTGATCTGCCAGAACCCGGTCAAGGATGGCGGCCAGATCACGGCTGGTGTACGGTTTTTCGAGAAAGGCCGCAAAGCCCTTTACTCCCAGTCGTTCTGAAAGCTCTTCCTTATTATAGCCGCTGGCAAGAATGACTTTCACCTTGGGATTGATTCCGCGCAATTGCCTGAAAGTCTCCTCGCCATTCATGCGTGGCATGGTCAGATCAAGCACCACGCAGATAATCTCATCACCGTGCTGCTTGTATAACTCCGTTGCTATAACTCCATCAGCGGCCGTAATCACCTCGTAGCCAAGCTTTGCAAGCATCCGATTCCCCAGCGCACGGTTGGTTTCTTCATCATCAACCAGCAGCACCAGACCGCCTCGTTTAGAGCCGCTACCTTTGACATCTGCCTTTGCCCCGTCCACGCCGGTCAATGGCTTGCTGTCGGACGCCGGAAAAAGCACTTTAAAAACAGTTCCCCGCCCCTGCTCGCTGTAAACTTTCATCGCCCCCTTATGCCCGCGGACAATGCCCATAACGGCGGCCAGCCCCAGCCCGCGGCCGGTGAACTTAGTTGTAAAAAACGGGTCAAACACCTTATTAATCGTTTCGGCATCCATCCCGCAGCCGGTATCGGAAACTTCCAGCACCACATACAGGCCTTCGGCCAAATCGAGCATACCGAAAGTATCATACAGATATTTTCTATCACAATCCATTGCCCCGGTTGAAACCGATATTGACCCGCTTTTCTCTTCGAGTGCTTCTGAGGCGTTAATCACAAGATTCATAACCACCTGACGAATCTGTGTGGCATCGCCTTCCAGCGCAGGCAGGTCGTGGGAAAGATGTAAATTAAGCACCGCCCGCTTTGAAATTGAATGTTTCAGCAAGTGCAACATTTCCTGAACTATGTCATTCAGCATAAAGTTATGGACGACAAAATGTCCTTTTCCCGAATATGCCAGCATTTGTTTGCACAGTTCGCCGGCACGGCGTGAAGCGTTCTCAATTTCAACAATACACTCCATTGCCGGAGAAACGGGTGAGAGTTCCTGCTGCGCCAGATCAGCATAGCCCAGAATTGCCATAAGAATGTTATTGAAATCGTGCGCAATTCCACCGGCAAGGACTCCCAGACTTTCCAGCCGCTGCGTTTCCTGCATCCGGCGATCAAACTCGAGCTTACGCTGCGCTTCGGTTTTGCGCTCGGTCACATCCTGAACAATCACCGCAAACTGCCCGGTTTTCGGAGAATAAGCATTAACCTCGAAATACCGTCCAAGCTGCTCGGCATAGTGTTCAAAATGCTCCGCTTCGCCGGTCAGTGCAACGCGCCCATAGGTTTCAATCCAGAACGGCTCGGTTTTGGGCAGAACTTCTTTTACCGTCCGGCCGATTAATCCGACCGCCTTTAGTCCGGTCATTTTTTCAAAAGCCGGATTTACTTCGAGAAAACGGTAGTCACAAGGGTTGCCCTGCCCGTCGCAAATAATTTCATGCAGTGCACAACCGGTGACCATGGAAGAAAACAAACTACGATATTGAGCTTCGCGTTCAATCAGTTCCCCGCTGCGTTCGGTCAGCATCGCATCCAGCACTCCGGCCCGCCGCAGCATCTGCGCCACCAGCGCGGTAAGCGCCAATGACAGGAACAAGCCCGCCCCTGCGGCCATATGCACAGGGCGGATACCGTCAACCTGATAATCTTCCAGCGGAGCCGTTGCGACAACCAACGGGATCCCCAGATTGAAGGCCGGTTTCACATATAAAGGATTTACACGATGTGGCGTTGCCGTTTCTCCATCGGCCGGCCACGCGGCCAGAACTTCATATGATCCGGCCATATCCGGCTGCAGCAGATACACCCTCATACTCGCAAAATCTTCATCAAGAAAGCGCAAAGCTCTTTCCATGAGCAACCCGGGATATATAAGAGAACCAACCAGGCCCGGGATGTTGCGTAATTCATCCGCAGCACTTTCCCGCTCAAACAGCCAATTTGCTTGTGTTCTGTGAAACACCCAGAAACCCGCAGAAATCAGACAATGCTTATCTCCATAATGCTTGCGGGTTGCCGCCGGCAGGCCGGATGCCATGCACAACCTGACAGCTCCAGCCGAGGATTCACAGGTGGCGATATCCCAACCTCTGAGGTCGGGGATAACTGCGGCTGGTTCAAGATACATAACCGGGTAATACACATCGCGCGGGGCAACAGCCAGCTTCTCCTTTGCATCAGAAAGTTCAAACAGCTCGGCCTCATCTCCGGCGATCCGGCTGAGGCCGCCGCGGAAATCATCCAGTTGCTCAGCGGTGACTTCTGGGATCCACACAAATGCATCCGGCACGCCCGACAGCCGCAGCAGCGGATCTGTAAAAATCCGGAATTCATCAGGATCGACCAATTCGCTTGCCTCGAAAAATACCGCAAGGCTGGTTAAAGCGCGAGACACATCCTGCAGTTCGTTCTGCACCAGTCCGGTGTATGCCGCCGAAACATGCTTAAACCGCTGGCGATCTATCTGTCGCTCGGTAGTGTTGAACCAGAGCAACACAAAACAAAGCACCAGAATGGAATGAACAAACACCAGTCCTGTCTCCATCTGCCGCCAGCGCGCCCGGCGTTCTGCGTTTCCTTTGCGCCGCCAGCGCAGTAATGCAACACTGAACAGCAGCAACAACAGCACACCACCTGAAACCAATAATGGCGGAGTCCTTGCCGCAAGCAGTTTAGCCTGCCAGTCTTCAGCCAGCACATCAATGCCGACCACCATCAGGACGGAGCCTGTATCATGATCACGAACCGCCGCCATGGCACTGACAAATGAGCCATACTCGTCCGACTCCGGCCCAACGACATAAGCCCTGCCATCACTGAAGATGCGAAAATCCTCGGCTCCGGGATCAAGATAAACCGCCCCCGGAGAAGAAGCCATCGGATCGTTATCAGCGTAGCTTTCGGGGCCGAAAACCAATCTCCTGTTCCGCAGCACCATGGTATAGATGCCGCGCGCATCCGGAACAAAATCCCTGTAGGCGGTCAGAAGTTCGCGAATCCGTTCAAATGCCGGCTGGCCGGCATCGAACCCGACATCCTGATCGGGTGTGTCGGAGGCGGCAGCAATTTTGCCGGTCTTGCATTTCCCTATATACCGGACAAGCTCTCGGGAAAAAACATCACCCTGCTGGCG
>PXDI01000207.1 GCA_003565095.1 PVC group bacterium
CCGGCGGGTGTCCGAATATGCGGCATCACTCAAACCGTCAAAGCGCGGCGAGTTGGAAATACTCGACCTAACCAGCATATACATGCAACAACAGGAACTGCGGGTGGAGATTATGGGACGCGGGATGGCGTGGCTTGATACCGGCCCCCCGCAAAGCCTGCTTGAAGCCTCCAACTTTGTCGCCAGCATTGAAAACCGGCAGGGACTGAAAATCGGCTGTCTAGAAGAAATTGCTTTTCGCATGGGATTTATTGACGAGGCCTGCTTGCGCAAACATGCCGATTCACACAAGGGCGGCACTTACGGTGCCTACCTGCGGGCAATCTGTGAAGAACCCGGATTGTTCCGTTCAAACACATGGCAAACCGGACGCAAGTTATGATTTATTAGCTTTGCGTCAACCGTTTGGTCTGGTAGTATTCTGCTCATATTTCGTGATTACAAGTCAGGTCTTTATGCATATGCATAATTGACGGGCACGGAGTGTATCTTTTTGCGGTCATTTACTGAACAAATCATCAGTCTGGGCATTTTTGCCCTGCTTTTAATCATCCTTATCGCTTCTCCCTGGTTATTTGGCGCCTGGGAAATGTGGTACTTCTGGCCGTTTGCGGTTATGATCTTCACCGTTGGTCTGCTGCTGGGGGTTCGCCTCTTGCTGAGCGGTGACCGTCAGAGATCAACAAGAACCGGTCCCCCCGGACGGCAAGCCCTGCTCTGGCTGCCGCTGCCGTTTCTTGGCTACGCGTTAATTCGCAGCATGACCGCACCGGTCTTCATGGATGCCGAACGCAGTATGCTGCTTTTTCTAACGCCGTGGCTGCTCGCAATCTGCATACTTTGGGGCATAAAGCGCAGCGAATTAAGGCTCACGGTGGCACTGCTGGGAATCAATTTTGCCGCGCTGGGTATTTATGGAATCCTGAATCACTGCATTGCAGAGAACGCCAAAGTTCTCTGGCTTGATGGATTCCCGCAATACCAACAGGGATACCTGCGCGCGACCGGATCATTCTTCTGTCCCGATCATTTTGCCGGGGCTCTTGAACTGGGCATGTGTCTGGCGCTGGGATTTATCATGAATCGTGAATCTCCATGGTCACGGCGGATTCCGGCGTTGATCCTGCTGGCAATCTGTATCGCCGGCATAATTCTTTCAAAATCGCGCGGAGCGGGCTTGACGGTCATTGTTGTCGGAGCAGCGGCACTGGTTTACGGCTTACGCCAATGGCAATGGAAAACACGCTGGGCACTGCGGGCGGGAATACTGCTGGTTTCCATAATCACACTGTTCGCACTGTGGAACTCAGACATTTCCTATATGCGCAGGTTCCGCTCATACATAACCATTCCACAGGAGGGCTCAAGAGCGGAAAGACTTGAGCAACTGCAGGCGAGAGCCTTGCGGACCTGCCGCGGAAGCATGATCGCGGCCGCCATCCGCGGCTGGAAGACCGCCCCATGGTTTGGGATCGGTCCGGGCATGCACAAAAACACCTGGTTCCATTTTGGTCCAACGCCTGACGGTGACCGCGAACACGGCATCTGGCCGAGCCAGCCGAATAACACGCTTCATTCATTCGAGGTTCATTCCGATTGGGTGCAACTCCTGCAGGAATATGGTGTTATCGGACTGGTCTTGTTTCTGATTCCGCTTGGGGGAATATTTTATCTACTGGTAAGAACGCTTAATCGCGCGGCCACAGCAACTCGCAACCAGCTTGACAGACCGATGTCACGCACCGGTTACAGCCTGCTGCTGGCAGGAATTCTGGCAATTGTGGCCATGGGATTCCATTCACTGGGAGACTTCTGTCTCCAGATTCCCGCATTAACCTGGCTGTTGGCAGCAATGACCGCTTGTGCACTGGCACAGGTGCGGCGGGCGGCTTAAATGTATTGCCTTGATACCGCTCGCTGACCTTGGGTCGGCGAGCGGAAAGATTGAAAGAGAAAAAAAAGGCACCAATCAACGAGCCCGTTTTGTGCAAGAATAGTGATAATTCGCCTACTTTGCTGTAATTCGGGCTCAAAGTTGTTTTTTTTCACTTTTTCCTAAAACCAATCATTCCGTCCGCCGACTCAAGGTCAGCGGACGGGAGGATGCTTATATGTTACGACAAATTTTCTGAGAACGGTTATAAACTTATGCCAAGAAGCCTTCAAAAACCTGAGATTGTGCAGCTATCCTCCCCAGTTACCGCAACCAGTGACTTGCATCTGGGATCTTCATACTGCCGGCATGCTGCTATTGAACAGATGCTGGATAAGCTTGCCGCCGGTCACACACTGGTACTGATGGGCGACACGGTTGACCGCTGGAAAGAAGTACTTGAAGGACGCGACGCTGCCCTGCTGGAAAAGCTCTGTAAAATGTCATTCAGCTGTAAGATCGTATGGCTGCGCGGCAACCATGACATCCGTTTCAATGTCCCCTGCCCCAATGAAATAATCTTTGCCGACGGTGCGGTGGTTGACGGAAAAGCATACCTGTCGCATGGTCATTACTTTGACAGCATAATGCCGCGACACCGTATTTTTATACAACTGGTGCGCAAGGTTCATCACATCAAGATGCGGCTTGGCGCTGAATCGATCCACGTGGCCCAATACGCCAAAAGACTGCGCTGGCTTTATCATGCCTTTCTCAGTCATGTAAGACAGAATGCTCTGGAATACGCCCGTGAAAACGGCTACACTCTTGCTGCCTGCGGGCATACACATCAGGTTGAAGATGTAACCGTAAATGGCATCCGTTACATAAACACCGGAAGCTGGACCGAGCCCGGCAGCCGTTGCCTAATTATCGATCAAAACGGCGTTTGTAAAATAACCGGCGAACTGCTTAACTGACTGCTCAGAGAAGCTTATCAATATGCAAACACAACACCGCATTGCAGCAATCTGCCCGACATTCCCGGCAAGTACAGAGACCTTCCTGGGACGTGAGATTCTCAAGCTGCTGGAGCTGTCCAATGGGCAGATGGCCCTGTGGTCTATCAAGCGGCCGGACAAACTATGCGCCATTCGCGATGTGCAGGATCTTGCCGCGCAAACGCAATACCTACGCCCAGACCGGATCGGTGGCATCCTTGCAGCAAATCTGGCCGCCCCGTTTATTGTGCCATTACGCTGGTGGAGAGCCTGGCGCTTGCTGATCAAGGCGCTGGGGCAAATGCCGCCGGTTAACTGGGCCGGACTCGTTTTTCAGTTCATGGCCGGCATCTATCTGGCCGGCAGGCTGAAACGCGATGATGTCAGACTGTTATATGCTCACTTCGAGCCGGCCGGCAATATCGCTCTGTATTGCCGGATAATGGGCGGCCCGCCCTTTGCCTTGATGCTGCATGCGTCTAATGACCTTTATTTTGGCATCAAACCCCTGCTGCGCCAGAAGATTGAAGCCGCAGCATTAGTGTTGACGAATAACCGCTATAATCTGGAATACATTGATCGCATCACATATGGCGCATCCGGAGACAAGGTTACTTGCATATATAATGGGATTGATCCTGCACCCTACATGGATATTCCGCCGATCAAAAACTGGAACGACCGGCCTTGGCGCTTACTGTCTGTTGGCAGCTTCAGCGGAGTCAAAGGCTATCCAGTGGTGCTCAAAGCTTTGCAGCAATTGCGCAAGAACGGCGTTGATTTCGAATACCGCATAATTGGCGAGGGGGACAAGGATGAGAAACAATACCTGCGACGTCTGGCCGATGAGCTCGGAATTTCGGCAAATGTTGAATTTTTAGGCTTCCGGCAGCAAGTGGAAGTGATAGAAAATCTATCCTGGTGCGATGCTTTGGTCATGCATTGCGTAATCGGACCGGCGGGTCGCCGTGACGGACTGCCGAATGCACTGATCGAGGCCATGCTGGCCGCGCGCCCGGTCATAACAACATACATATCGGATATTCCCAATATTATTGAACACGAAGTCAATGGCTATCTATCCCCTGAAAGCCACGTGCCGGAACTGACTGCGCTGCTGCAAGCGGTTCACTCCAATGCAGAAAACGCGCAGGCTGTGGCGCAAGCCGGCCGTCATACCGCTTTGCAGCGTTTCAATATTGAGAAAAACACCACCGACCTCTTGCAATGCCTGACAGAATGCATACAAAAATGACCGTTGACAAATAAATGGCATTGGGGATTATGAACCTAATGGGGACCTAATGGACCACCTAATGGGGACAGACACATTATAGCCCATAAAACAACAAGCACCTGTCACGACAACATAAACCTGCTGCAAATGAGTGTTTTCTCATTTTTGCGCGTATATCTTGTCTGTCCCTGTAATCTGTAATCTCAAAGATGTATGTGCACGAATGCTGGTCG
>PXDI01000403.1 GCA_003565095.1 PVC group bacterium
AATCGTCTGTCCACTGCCGTTCCGGCAGAACAGCTTCTTCCGACCAGCCGTGATCAGCGCGCAGCGCGACATGTATTTGCCGGTCGCGCGTCAGTGCCACCCACAGGCAAGGGTCGATTTCCGGGACAAACCGATCCGTGATTTCGTTTTTCAGTGTGCTGAAGCTCGCCCCGGCCGCGCCTGCTGCCACTACCGGTGCAAGCTGCAAATAACGGTTGGAAATATGGGCAATTATCATGCCTTCCGGTTTCAAGACCCGGGCGTATTCATTAAACGCCTCTTGTGTGAGCAGGTGCACAGGAATTGCCCCGCCGCTGAACGCGTCAATAATGAGCAGATCCAAGGAATTATCGTTAAATGATTGTTTCAGAATATTTCTGCCGTCACCGCGGTGCATTACAAGCCGTGCCCCGTTGTCCCGGGCTTTGGCTAGAAAGGTGAAATATTTTTCAGCGATTGCCGGACCATCGGGATCAATTTCAATAATGTGCATGGTTTGGCCGGTTGAGCAATGTGCCGCGAGCGCGCCGGTTCCCAGGCCGATCATCGCGATTGTGTCAATGGGCAGCGGCGGATTGGCCATAACTGCACCGGCAGGTGCCAGCAGATGGTAATAGCCAAGAGGAACGCCGCGCCGCGCCGGATCAAGGCTTTCCCGGCCGTGCAATGTGCCTTCGTGCTGCAGATAGCGTGTGCCGTCGCGGTCCAGCACCCGGTACATTCCGTAGTAATTGCGTCCGCGTGTAACCACGCCGGCGCCCATGAAGAGTGCTTCGGTATGCACCGACAAAAGAGCCGCCAATGCCAGCATAAGCGCCAACGCGCGCAGATGGGTGCGGCAGGCCAGCAGGCTGAAACTGAAAATGGCTGCACAGACGGCAAACACCGGCGCGGCCCATATGCTGTTGTCGGCAAGATAGCGGCCGGCAAGCAGGGGTATCAGCAGCCATGCGCAGAGCATACCGGCGGTTGTTCCTGCCAGGCGCAACCGCTGCCGGTAATTGCGGAAGTGAGACCGGTTTGCAGGTTCATTGGAAGCGGTGCAGGCCAGACAGACCAGCGCAACCGCCAGCGGCATTTCGATGGTTGCGTTTGTCAGCAGCGGCGGCAGCCAGCCGGTTACGGCTCCGCCGATGCATCCACCGATAGCAATCGCCAGATAAAACAGAGACAGGTCTGCATCATTCTCCGGACGCGACGCCGACAGTTTGATAGTGCAGTTGAGACAGAGTCCGCCAAGGGTCAGTGCGGCCAGCAGCAGCAATGGAATTGCGGGCAGCGATAGCTGAAAAGATTCGATTCCGTGAAGCAGAAATGCAATCAGCGCCAGCCATGGCAGAAGTGCGGTAACAATGCCGGTATTTACCGGTTTGCGCCTGAAGGCGACGATGAATGTCAGCAAATAGATAGCCAGTGGCATTATCCAGAGAAACGGTACTGCGGCAAGATTGCGGGTGATGTGATGCGTAAAGGCCACCATTAATGCGCAGGGAGCCGCCGCGGCGATGACCCATCGCCCGAAACGGCCTCGCGGCAGGGGGCGGGAATCTGCTGTTGAACAGTGCTTTTTGGCTGGGGGCGTGGACCGTTCATCCAAAGCCGAGTCTAGTGTATTCGGCAGGCCGCCCCTCTGCGGGCGGCGTGTTTTGCGGAATGCTATAAGTAATGCCGGGCAGCACACCATATTAATAAGAACAGTTATTGCCAGCAGCCACCACCAGATCATGCGCTGGATGGGCAGGGGAATCAACGGTTCGAATATTACCGGGTAGGCCAGCAGGGCGATGAGTGATCCTGCATTGGAGAAAGCGTACAGCCGGTATGTATCGGTTCCGTGTGCGGTTTTTGTGCGTGTCAGCCAGTGCTGGAGGGTAACGCTGACAGTGCATAGAACAAATACCGGAACGCCGATCGTCACCAGCAGATACAGCAGGATGCCGGCGGCGGGCGAGTCAGAACGCATTGCACTTATCTGCCACAATCCGGTGAATATTGCCAGCAAAGGAGTTGCCATGATTGCGCAGTGCAGCAGGTCGGAGGCGGTTTTGCGGCGCCAGCGCATGATGAAATGCGCCCACAGGTAGCCGCCCAGCACCATGCACTGGAAAAAGAACATAACGCTGCCCCAGACCATGGCGCTGCCGCCGTAGACCGGCAGTAATGCTTTGGCAGCCATCGGCTGGATCACAAACAAAAGAAACGAACCGCTGAAAACTGTTATGGCATAGATATAGAAAGGCATGGTGCAGAATGATGCCCCGTCAGCGGGTGCTTTGCAAGCGGGAATGTTGTGCCTGGTGGGAGCATGACTTCGTGACCTCGTGACGCCGTGACGCCGTGTTTTGACTTCATGACTTCATGACTTCGTGACGCCGTGTTTTGACCTCGTGACCTCGTGACGCTGTTGGTTTCCCCCGCTACGGCGTCATGAAGTCATGAAATCACGAAGTCATCCGGTCATCCCCCCCGTCGCCTGCAACTGCCGGATGCCCTTACAGCGCGGGAAGTTGCTGCAGCCCCAGAACGGTCCTTTGGCGGACGAGCGCTGGCGCATGGGTTCGCCGCAATCGGGGCAGTTGGGCGCGTCGGGGTCGTTGCGTGCCTCCTTGCGTGCGCTGTACATCTTTTCCTTGATGCCGCCTTGTTCGACGAAACTGGCTTCAAGCCGGGATAGCTGCCGCCCCAGCAAGCCGGTCGCGCGCTGGATCAGCAGAATCAGCGTGTTGGCGGCTGTGATGTCGTCACGGTCTTCCAGCCACGGGTCAAACTTTTTCTTTTGTTTCAGCAGAAAAATCCAATAATCATGCAGCAGGTCGTCGGTGTACTCGAACTCGTCGAGCATGATGGCCATGACGGACTGAAAGTCCTTGGTCTTCACGCTCCAGGGAATGCTGCCTTTCTGGATCAGATAGTCTTCAAGGTCGCCTTGCAGCTCGCTCAGACTGGCTTTTGCCACATCGGTCAGCTTGATTTCTGTTTCAGATGAGGTTTTGGCCCGCTCTGATCCTTCAATGATGTTCTGCTTGCCCGAGCGCGAGGCACCAATCATTTGCCCCAGCGTTTTGCCAAGCGGGTCCTCTTTCCATGGAATGTAGCGCTTGCAGAAGCTGATAGTGCCGTGGTGAATGATGGTGGCAAAGTTGAACGTGTGCAGCTTGCGGTACCCCCCGCTGGGATTGTAGATGCGGCTCATAGTTGTGGAGTGCTCCTTTCTTTTTTTGACTTCGTGACTTCGTGACGCCCGGGGCTGACTCAATGACCCTGTGACGCCGTTGGTTTTTCCCTGCCACGGCGTCATGAGGTCACGGGGTCACGAAGTCATCCGGTTATTCGTCAAGTTCGATGCCGAGACGGTAGAAGCGCTGTTTTTGCGGCGGGTCTTGATCCTCAATTTGGATGATTTCATCCTGACCGGGCATATCGGTGTGCGGCTGCAGTTTATCCCACATGTTGCTGATAAGATTTCCGCTCCAGTAAACGTTATACAATCTTCCGCTGCGTCCAAGGAACTTGATCAGGGTCTTATCGACATAATCAACCGCCGAGATTTCAAAGACATCATCCGGTTCATCCGGATCGGTGCCGGCGATGCGTTCCTGCCAAAGTTTCATGCCCTTATCGTGCCGGTCGGACTTTTCAGCCTCTTCAAAGGTCTGGTAAGTCTCGTTGGTGTACTGCGCCAGCCACCAGTGGGGTGTTCCGGTATCGACTGTAACATCCGGCGCAAAGCGGGCTGTTAGCGTTTTGGCTGTGTCGATCAGCAGTTCCAGTTGATGGTTGTATATGTCTTCAACGGCCACATCACCGGTCCAGTTGGTGAAGTGATAGTACTGATATGCCTCCGCCGTAATCTGTGTAACTGTTCCGGCCGGCTGCCAGCCGCTGACAACACTGACGGTTCCGCTGCCATCTGCAACCGTCTCCACCCAGTAGTTGGTGCTCCATGTCCATGTCAGCACGGCGTTATTGGTAACGGTCATCTCGAAGGTGTTGGTGGTGCCGCTGAGCGGGTCGTGGCCAGTCATGGCCCAGCCGGTGTTGACATACTGGGTGGTTCCGGATTCGACAACCGCGTCCACGGTGTTCGTCAGCAAAATATAGTAATCGTTGGTGTGCACGCCAACTGCCGGAGCGGGGGTGCCGTGGTCCGAAATGACTTCCAGCTCATAGCGGTTGATCGTCCACTGCGCGTAGAGGGTATGGTCTGCCGCTGTCTCGACCCGGGAATCGGCGGTGATTTTGCTTCCGCCGGATGCTGCCGTAAACCAGCCGGCAAAACCATGGCCGCTACGTTCGGTAGATGCGA
>PXDI01000179.1 GCA_003565095.1 PVC group bacterium
GACGGATTAGCCATCAATGCCTTAAGCGGTGGTGTTGACAGTGCCGTTGTAACAGCTCTGGGGCATCGTGCGCTCGGAGATGGCATGAAGACCATTATTGTCGATAATGCCTTGATGCGTGAGGGGGAAGTTGAGCGGATTGTCGAGATTTTCGCTGAAGCCGGAATACCGGTGGCTCTGGTTGATGCCCGCAAGGAGTTTCTTGATGCCTTGCAAGGATTGACTGATCCGGAAGAAAAGCGGCAGGCCATTACCCGCACTTTTTATGCAGATGTGTTTTCGCGGATTGTCAAGGAGACCGGCGCAAAATTCCTGTTTCATGGGACAATTCTGACCGACATCGAGGAGACTGTGGCGGGGATTAAGCGTCAGCACAATATATTATCGCAGCTCGGGATTAATCCCGAGGAAGCTTACGGCTATCATGTGGTTGAGCCTTTGAAGACTTTACGCAAGGACGGTGTGCGCGAAGTGGCGCGTGAGCTGGGGTTACCCGCCGAAATCGCTGAACGTATCCCGTTCCCGGGGCCGGCGCTGGCCGCGCGGATCATTGGCGAAGTTAATGAAGCGCGTCTGGCGACTGTTCGTGCGGCAACCCAGGTGGTGGAGGAAGAGCTTGCCGGCAGCGGGGCCTTCCAGTATCTGGCGGTATTACTGAATGATCGAGCTACCGGGATTCGTGACGGACGGCGTGAGTTCGGTGAGATCATAGTAGTGCGGTCGATCGAGAGTGTGGATGCGCGGACTGCCGGTGTCAGCCGCGTGCCGTGGGAAACCCTTGAACGGATCAGTGAGCGAGTCACGGCAATACCCGGTGTTAATCGTTGTCTTTATGATCTGACTCCCAAGCCGCCGGCAACGGTTGAATATATCTGAGCCGTGACTAATTCTCCTTCTGCCAAGGCTGCCTGCCGACCTGTGGAAGTCCCTTCGCGGGTGGTGGCGGCCTTTTCTGAAACCGGGCGCTATACTGGGTGCCGGTCTTTAGGACACGGGCATATTCACGATACATTTACGGTTGATTGCGAAAGCTCCGGTGGATGTGAGAAATTTGTCTTTCAGCGTATCAATCATCAGGTTTTCAAGAATATTCCGTCGCTGATGTCGAATATCTCGCGGATATGCCGGCACTTGTCGTCGAAAGCGGTTGACGTGCGCCATGCACTTGAGCTTCTTAGTACGGACGACGGCTGTCCTTACCATCAGGATCATGAAGGCAATTATTGGCGGGTATACCGCTATATTGAGAGCAGCCGGACGGTTGAGCACGGAGCAACCGCCGCAGAAGTATATGAGATAGGCAGAAGCGTTGGGCGTTTTCTGCGGAATCTGGATGACTTGCCGGGAGAACCGTTGTATCAGACAATTCCGGGATTCCATGACACTTTAGCGCGCGTTACGGCTTTAACTAAAGCGGTGGAGACAGACACTCACGGTCGGGTTGCCGGCGCTCATGCTGAGCTTGATTTTGCATTTGCATCCAGACCGATTGCATTGACGCATGATATGTTGTTGGCATCCGGCCGGTTGCCGGTTCGTATTACCCATAACGATACCAAATTAAATAACGTCCTGCTGGACCAGAAAACCGGTGCCGGGTTATGCGTTATTGATCTTGATACCTGTATGAACGGTTGTCTGTTACATGATTTCGGTGATATGGTGCGTTGTGCGGTAAGTGCTTCGGCCGAAGATGATCCTGAAGCATTGCAGCCGATTGACATGGACAATTTCAGCGCCTTGCTGGAGGGCTTTGTGGTTGGTGTGGATGGCTTTATGACACCAGCCGAATGGGATGGTCTGGCATCCGCCGGCAGCTTGATGACTTATGAACTGGGGGTTCGTTTTCTTACAGACTATCTGCAGGGTGATGTTTACTTTAAAACACATTATCCGGGTCAAAACCTTGTGCGTTGCCGTGCTCAATTCAGTGTACTGAAGGACCTGCTCGCCCTTGAAGACACATTTCGCGATATAGTGATGCGGTTGCGCTAATGGTATCAGGATATCAGGGACAGAAATCAGCCAGTTTATGCATCAGCTTGACGAATTTCTTTTTTTCCACATCACCGTCCCCCGATTCCCCCAGCATTGGCGTAATGCCGCGATTATTAGAATTGCTGAAATTCTTGCTGTTGCTATGCCCTTAGGCAGCGTATAATATTGGGGTTGTTTTTTTGTTAACGTTGAGAGCAAATCGGCTGAATTCGCGTGAACATTAAGGAATGGGTTGGAAGATGAAGAAATATGCCATATCGGCGGTTATACTGGTTTTTGTAATTATCTTTGCTGCATTAGTGGTGCGGCGGATCCGGGGGCAGCGGGTTGTCGCACGCCGTGGTGGCATGACGGCGGTGGCTGTTGAGATTGAGCCGGTGCGCCGTCAGACGCTCTATCGTGAAGGCCGTTTTACCGGATCGTTGCTGCCAAGGACGCAGTTTGTGGTTGCGCCCAAGGTGTCGGGACGGCTGGAGAAGCTGTTGGTTGATATGGGGGACCGCATTGAAAGCGGACAGCTTGTGGCTGTGCTGGATAGCGAGGAATATGCCCTGCAGGTAGCCCAGTCTCAGGCTGAAGTGGATGTGGCGCGCTCAGTTCTGCTGGATGCCGAAAGTTCATTAACCGTTGCCAACAATGATTTGCGCAGAATGACCGATCTTCATCAGCAGGAGGTGGCTTCTGACGCTCAGCTTGATGAAGTGCAGGCGCGCCAGTTGGCAGCCGAGGCGCGGGTTCAGGTAGCCCGTGCCCAGATCCGGCAGCGGGAGGCGGCACTCAAGTCCGCCGAAACACGGCTGGGCTACACCCGTCTGCATGCCGTTTGGAACAGTAGAGGCGGAGCGCGCATGGTTGCTGCGCGTTTTGCGGATGAAGGCACTATGCTGCGTGCCAACGATCCGGTGGTTTCGATTGTTGAAACGGAATCACTGCTGGCGGTCATCCATGTGATTGAACGTGATTATCCGGAGGTTGTGCAGGGGCAGCCGGTGGTGGTGCGCACAGATGCCCGGCCGGGGGAGGATTTTGAGGGGCAGGTTGCGCGGGTTGCACCGGCGATTGATGAACATAGCCGGCATGCACGGGTGGAGATCGAAATCCCCAATCCGGAGGGTTTGCTGGCTCCCGGCATGTTTATCCGTGCGGCAATCCGTTTTGAAGAGCGGCCGGAAGCTCTTACTGTGCCGGCAGCGGCTGTGTCGCGGCGCAACGGTCGGCAGGGCGTTTTTGTTGCCGATAAAGAGACCATGACCGGACGGTTTGTCGAAATTGTTCCGGGAATTGTTTCCGGCGGAATGCAGGAGGTGATTGAACCGGAACTAGACGGTTATGTTATCACCCTCGGCCAGCATCTGCTCGAAGACGGTGCGGCAATTACGCTGCCCGGCAGCGGCCGGGCGGACGGTGGAACAAGCAGAGGCGGTGCCGAATGATCAATCTTCCAGGCTTTTCATGCCGCCGACCGGTATTGACAACAATGGTGGCGCTGATTGTGCTGATTCTGGGCGGTATTTCGCTTTCGCGCCTGCCGGTTGACCTGCTACCCGATATTTCCTATCCGACATTAAGTATCAGCACCAGTTATGAGAATGCCAGTCCTGAAGAGGTTGAGGAGCTGATAACACGCACGATTGAAGAGGCAATGAGCGCTGTTCCGGGAGTAGAGGAGGTTTCATCTGTTTCCGGTGAAGGCAGCAGTAACGTGCGGGTCACATTTGCCTGGGGGACTGATCTTGATGCGGCGGCCAACGACATTCGGGACCGGCTCGACCGGGTTATTCCGCGGCTGCCGGACGACGCCACGCGTCCGGCGCTGCGTAAATTTGATCCGGCGGCTTTTCCTATTCTGATTCTCGGGGCATCCAGCCGGCTTGATCCGATTGAGATGCGCCGGCTGATTGATGAAGAGATCAAGCCGCGTGTGGAGCGCGTGCCGGGGGTTGCGGCGCTGGATGTCTGGGGCGGATTGCAGCGTGAGATACATGTGGATATTGATCCTGATAAACTGAGGCTGCTCGGTTTGCAGCTTGACCAGCTTGTGCAGCGCATCCGTGCGGCCAATGTTACGCTACCGGCCGGGTCGATTGAAGAAGGCATGTACGAGATAATTCTGCGTACTCCGGGAGAGTTTCGCGATCTGGATGAGCTGCGTGAAACTACGGTTGCCTTACGTGACGGGGTTCCGGTGCGATTGCGCGATGTGGCGGAAGTGCATGACCGCTGGCAGCGTGTCCGGCGGATTGTGCGTGTTGACGGAATGCCGGGAGTCCGGGTATCGATTAATAAACAGTCGGGCGTCAATACTGTTGATGTTGCCCGGCGGGTGCTGGCCGA
>PXDI01000250.1 GCA_003565095.1 PVC group bacterium
CATGTAATCAAAGGCGATGCCGAAGTCGAAGAGTTCGCCGTAGGTCTTATCCGTAAACGGCACCTGCTCGTCGAAGATGCCCGCCTCTTTCATCTCCGCGAGCCAGCCGTCGCGGATGTCGTCGAGCTGATCTCTGAGTAAGGTAACGCTGAGCTTCTTGAAGTTGTCGAAGCGCTCGAAGTCCACCCGGCTGGCAGAGACGGGTGTTGCCGCGCCTTCAATAATGTCATCGCGCACTTGGAACACTCCGGGCGTGAGGGTGCCCGCCCCGTCGTCGCCATGCACTGTCCCGCCCGCGATCTCGGCGTAGATGGGCAGATCGAGATCGAGATCGGAGTTGGCGGTCGTCGTCGCGCTCTCGCTCCCCTCCTCCACCACTGCCGTGCTGCGGAGACTCAGCGAGGCCGTGCCCGCGCGGTCGCTCTCCCGACCGACTTCGACCTCCAGATCGGCCAGCAGGGCGTCGGAGCGATAGAAGTCGTCGACCGCGCCAGTGAGGTTGAACTCCGCGATCCAGGTCAGTTCCTCCTCGCCGGTCAGCCCGTCAACATCGACGATGAAGTCGACCTCCAGGAACAAGCCGTCTCCCAGCTCCTGGAGGATTTCGACCAGAAGTGCCTCCAGCTCATCGGCGTAGGGCGTGCCGAGGGCCAGATTCAGGGCCGCCGGGATTTCACCCAGCGTCACATCGAAGCCGAAGGGCACCACGATCTGCATTTCCCCGGCGTCGTAGTAAATCTCTGCGCCGTCACGCACCACCCCAGCGGTCACGATGGCAGCGAGGAAGTCCTGCACACTCTCCACGCCAGTCCAGTCGATCTGTGAGACGACGGCCTCATTGAAGGCAGACTCAAAATCAATCGCATCGCCCAGCTGGCGATCGATGATCGGCAGGTTGATGTTAACGAAGGCATCCTCCCCGACCCAGGTGCCGAGGTTTTCGAGCCGCTGGATCAGGCCTTCAATCACCTCCGGGTCGTCCACCTCAGGTGCGGTGATGAGCGGCTCGAATTCGTCGAAGCGGTCAAAGTCAATCAGCTGCGGTGCCCCCACACTTTCAGCAAAAATATCAGCCACATCGAGCGCGACCCGTGCGGTCGCATCGGGGTTGTCGTTGACGTAGCTCCCCGCGATCTTGGCGTAGATCGGGAGGTCGAGCGCGATCCGGCCATCACTGATATCGAGGTCCGTGCCCACCAGATCCACCGCTGCGTCAAGCAGCAGGTTGATCGAGCCCTTGTCCCAACCCTCCACGTCGGTGAAGGTCGAGGCATCGAGCTGCCAAACCTTCCCCAGCAGTTCGATCTCGTCGCTGTCGAGCGAGGCGGTGAAGTTCAGCTGATCCCAATCGAAGGACCAACTGGCATCATTCCCCGTCCAATCAAAGTTCAACGCGAAGTCGAAATCGACCCCGATATCGACGAGGAAGGTGTCGGAAAACTCAATGCCTGCTGCCGCCGCATCGTCCCCCAGGTCCATCTCAACCGGTTTTTGATAATCCGCCGATCCTTTGAAATCGATCCCGAACCCTGTAATGCGATTACCACTACGCTTGAAGAACAGGCTCAGCGGGTTGCCCTCGGTGTTCCCGCCGAAGAGCCGGCTGAACCAGTGCTCATCGATGTATTCGATAAACCCGTCAATCGAGATACCCGAAGCATCACCGATTGAATCGAGATAATCCTCAATGACGTTACCCAGATCGATGTAGTCGTCGACCCCCAACAAATCACCGAAAGTCGTGGCAGTGCCCGGAATCGTGGTCTCCAGCACATCCTCGAATGCCCCGATAAAATCATCCTTGAATTCGGTGATCGCCTCGGCTGCGCCCTCCATCGACTCAAAGATCAACGCATCCACATCGACCTGCCCGGTGGGGTCCTCCGTGCCGCGCACCGTCAGGTCGATCTCCCCAAAGCGGGTGGCGATGCGAATGCCGCTGCCCCAGGGAGAGGAGATGCTCCCGCCCTCCCAGGTGAACTCGACGCGCTGCGGCGAAACACTCCCCACGAGGTCGACGCGCTCGGTGCTGATCCGGCTAAGGTCAAGGGTGTTGACCCCCTCGTTGTCCATCAAACGGTCGTGCCCGCCGAAGTTGTTGAAAACGTAGTAGTTGTTGCCGGGGCCACCCAGCAGGCGATCCACGCCAGGGCCGCCAAAGATCACGTTGTTGCCGTCCGTTCCGATCAGCGTGTTGTCACCCCGCCCGCCGTAGAGCCGGTCGCCCTCGGTGCCGCCGATCAGGCGGTTGTCCCCGTCGCGACCATCGTCATCCCGCGCAAAGGGATCATCCTGCGTAAACCCGTAAAGTTCCACCGGCACGAGCGACCGCGACGCGTCGAGCACATCGCTGCCACCGCCGCCTTCCAGGATGCCGCCCCCCGTTCCGGTGATCAGGACATCGTTGCCGTCTCCCCCGCGGAAATGGACCGGGATGCCAAACAGCATCGAGGCATCAATCGTGTTGTTGCCTTTACCCGTGTCGGCCACTACTTTAGTAACTCCGGAAAACCGCTGCTCCCAGTCATTAAAGCTAACGATCACGCGACCTGTCGGGACCTCCGTCCGAACGGTAAAGTGCTCCCCGCCGTCTTCCGTATCAAAATACTTTCGCTGCTCCGCCAGCGGCCCCATGTGCAGGGTCAACACCCCGTTTTCCACCGAGCCGAGGTCCGGCTCGACCGGAAGTGCCCGGTAGGTCCAGTCGAATAGATCAAAGTTGATGATGTCCTCCCGCCACTCCTTCAATGGTGTCTCGGCGAACAAATAGACATTGGCGGCAGCCAACACTTGAAAATCAAACAGGTTGAAAAAGCCGCCAATCTCCGCGAGCGTGTCACCCAGGATTCCCGGATCGCCCGTCGGTGCGGTTGTCGACTCCCCGTCTCCCGGCTCATATTCGAGCATGGTGCGGATCTCGGAGAAACGGATGCGCCCGTCGCCATCCACGTCGTTCAGATTTACCCCGACATCCAGCGTCAACTCACCGCCCGCACCAGCAGAGGCCACCCCGGCAGCGGAAATACCCACTTCCAGCCCGATCGCCGCGTTCATCATGAACTCGTGCAAGTCGATTTTCCCGTCCGCAATAAAGCCGAAGGGTGTCTTCCCGTTATCCCGCGTGGGATATTTTACCGGATCATAATCGACAATGTTATCGTCGATATAAAACCCGTCGAGCACCATCCACGGGTTATTGTTGGCGAGAGCCTGCCGTATTCCGAAGGTATCAAAGCCGAAGGTCAGATCCGCAATCAGGTTCAGGTTACCAACGGCGTTGACATCCAGCGTGATCCAACTGAGCGGCGCAAAAGGCACCGGAATCGAGGCAATCGGCACCTCAAAGTCAAAGCCCACCTCCAGTAAGGGCATCTGGTAGTCGAACAGGATCGGATTTCCACCCGTAAAAGCCTCCGCCCAGTTACCGATGTCCAGCAAGTAGGGCAGGAACCGGAAACCATCGCGGGGAGTCGCGCGGGCGGTCCCACCGACCTGCGGTTCGGGCAGCTCCAGGCCACTGCCCTGTCCCTTTCCGGCTTGCTCCAGACTTCGCGCGAGATCACGCAAGCCCTCCGATGGTTCTTCGCCCGCTGCATTCGTCCGCACGATACCAGTAATGTCACGGATGTCTCCAAGGGCGATCTCGCCCGATTCGGCGAAATCTTCAATCAGCTTAACAATCCCGCGACTTAGCGGGTCCGCCGCGCCCTCGGGGGGCGGTTCTCCCAGAATCGCGCTCACCGCATGGACGAAATCCCAATTAATCGGCTGATTTCCACGGGCGATGTTGATCACGTTGATCAAGCCCATCAGGTTCTGCTCACTCTCGTCGAAGCCGAGATACTCCAAACCCGGAATCTCATAGAGCAAAACATCCACCACCGGTTCGAGTGGAAGCAGCACGCTCATCATCCCCCGCGCGATCGGCGCCAGGAACTCCCCGATCATGGTGTCGACCTCAATCGTGAAATTCCGCAGATCAATAACCGCATCGCCCGCGCCATCTTCCAGACTCCATCCCCAGTCGATGACCAGGTCGGCACTGAACGACGGCAACCCGAGTCCTTCACCAGCGGAGAGCTTCAGGCCCATGTTCAGCCCCGCATTCACCTCGGCGGAGTGGCTGAAGATGCGCGACGGAGTCGTGAAGTTCGAGAGGATGCGGCCACCGGTCAGCCGGTCCCGCGAGTCGGTGTTAAAGCCGAGGCCAAAGCTCGCCACCAGCCCACTGCGGTCGGTCCCTTCGCCGTCGAGATCGAGGCCCTTGTCCTCGGCCTCCAGATCAAAGAAGAAGAGGCTGCCGCTTCCGCTGAAAGTCGACCCGATCGGCCC
>PXDI01000005.1 GCA_003565095.1 PVC group bacterium
CCTACCGAAGAACGAATCAGAATTGGTACGCCTGATTATGAATTCGATCCATGTCAGCAATAAATGAGGATTATAATTATGAGAAATACAATATGTCAGCCCTTTTATGTCGGACGGTGTGGTTTGCGTTTACTGCTGCTGTTTTTTTTGATGGTATATTGTGAGAGTGAAACTGCAGCACAACAACAATCTCAACGGGAATGGGAGCGCCGTAGTGTTTTAGGTATGGTTGATACCCATAATAATGTCCATTCAAGTGTACCGGAAGACGGATCACCGGCACGCACTCTTTATGATGCGTTGCTGCTGATCCACAAGGGAGATGATAAAGATTTGAGCGAGTTGTTGGCACGTGATGCTCAAAGACAATCACGGGCGTTTGTAAATCACTGGAAACAGCGTGTTGTTGACTGGCAAATTAATTTCAGGAGGTGTGCCGTTATCGAGAGTTTAGGCTGGGCCTACGTTGCGCTGGTCAGCGAAAAACGCCTGCCAACACAGGGTGTAGCATTTCCTTTTGTAGAAGTTGTGTTTCTAAGACGCGAACCGTTGGAAGGCGGTCCTTGGCGGATAACAAATCTGACACTCGATGCTGAAGAAAAGCGCAGGGTTGAGCAGATGCTGCGTGAGATAATATATGGCCGTTCTGTTGAGCAGGTAGAGGCCGAGTTGGATGAATCCCGCCGTCAATGGCAGAAGATGACAGCCTTTCCTCCTCCCGGTGTAAGTCGGGATGAATGGGATATCGATGCAGCATATGAAAAACAGCGTTCGTTGAGAGCTGAACGCAACCGGCGGTGTGCGGAAGGTTCAATGCCGCAATCATTCACTCAAATGATGGAAATGTACAAGGGTGAATATCTTATTCCGCCGGTAGTATTCAACATTACCGATGAACCTGCTAATCCCGGGTTCAATAATCTGCTGGATGCGGTACAGACCATGTTTTATCTGCGCACATTGCACCATAGCCGCTACGCAGAAGCCTGGGGCTGGAGAAGCACCAGTATTGATGATCCGAGGATCGCCGGAATCGTTCCGGAATATCTTCCTTATGTTTATAACATTATGTCGAATGTACGGATATCAAGGCTTAGCTCTATTCAGCTCTTCTGCCGCGTTCCATTGCGACACAAAGGCCAAAAGTACCAAATCGTTCATTATCGATTTGTAAAAGAAACAAATCCATTGGTGGATAAAATTGCCATGCCGATCAAACTGGATGTCGATTTTATTGGGTTCGGATATATGGTATTTCGTAAAGTTGGTCGCCAGTGGATTCCAAGCAGGAATATAGGAGATTATGTAGGTTTTGATGATGTCTATAGCGCTTCGGCAGATTGCATATTAGGCCGAATGAATTCTACTCGCACAGCAAGTGTTGATGACGCACTAGAGAGATTAATAAAATATGGTTTACCGGAACATATGATGAAGCTCTACTCAAAAGAGGAGTGCAGGTCGATAGATGATGCTCGCCGGGACGGGCTTTGGCGGGATTTGTAAAAGACTGTAATAATAGGTAAGGAATGATTATGTGTTACAGGTTTTTGTTGTCGGTGCTTGGCGTATTGATGGTCGGGTCTTTTGTATCCGCGCAGACTCTGTTTCTGAATGATGGGACTGAAATTGAAGGCGAGATTCGGCGGATTGATGGCAGCAGAGTCACGATCATGTCTTCCAGCGGTGTTGCCACATACGAAATCATGGAGTTCGACGAGAATACACGTAATGAATATTTTCATGAATGGCAGGCCCGGGCCGAGCCTGTTGCCGATCCTGAATACAATGCCGGTGTTGAATCTTCCCCCGAGCCAGACGCACAGGCCGAGCCGGCTAAGTGGGAGTTTGCACGCGGGGCTTCTTTCTATATCTATACGATTCTATTTGTGTTTGTGTATGCCGGATTTGCTCTCGGTGCATTGCTGTGCTTTTTCGGCCGTCGCTGGTTCCGGCAACTGATGGCGTTGCTGGGTGTTTGTCTTGGTGGCGGACTCGGCTGGTTGATGACACGTCAAATGTTTAAGATTGAATCGTTATGGATATCCGGCCTGACTATTCTGATTATAGCAATCCTGCTGGGGCTGATTTTTGCCGCAGGCGTATATGTGATGATCTTTCTGAATGGATTCAGTCTAGGCGCACTGGCGGCAAACCTTCTTTGGATTATTCCTTCGGCAATCGGCATTGAATCACCCGGTTTGCTTGGGCTGACTGTTGTTATTCTTGGTATTGCCGGGGGGATCATCGCTTTGAATTACAGGGAATTGATCCTGGCAATTGCTACGGCCTTCTGGGGTGCCTCACTATTGGTTTATTCGGTGTTCGGGTTGATTGGGGCGCTCGTGGTAGGACGGTTTATGGCTGCGCCCGCCGAAATGATGCCGCCAGTGCTCGAATTGATGACACTTGGATTTGTCAGGGCTTTGTTGCCGGTTGCCGCTCTTGCGCTGACCGATTTCGGGACGGTTTTTCAGCTTCGTCAAGCTGCGAGAAGCAGGTAGGAGCAGAATCAGGCTTATATCAATCGCCTCATCCATTGTTGTTCCTGATTACCCGCCTATAACGGGCTCTTATGCGTTTCCTGTTTTGTTGCGTTTGCTTGATTCCGAAGGCAATTCGTGGCAGACTTATCAGATTATGCCGGATTTTCCCTTGAACGAAGAGGGGGGCGGCAGATGAAATAGACGATAGATCCGCTTTGGGATGAATTCTCCGGGATCTCTCGAAAAGGACATGAGAATGAAAAAGAACAAAGACAATGTTGTTATATTTGATACCACCTTGCGGGACGGGGAGCAATGCCCGGGGGCGAGTCTGACTCATCGTGAGAAGGTGGAGATTGCCCATCAGCTTGCCAAACTGGGGGTGGATGTTATTGAGGCCGGGTTTCCGATTGCCTCGCCGGGCGATTTTGCCGCGGTTAAGGCGGTAGCGGAAGCAGTCAACGGTCCGAGTGTCTGCGGTCTGGCGCGTTGTCTCAACAAAGATATTGAGCGCTGTGCCGAGGCGGTTGCTCCGGCAAAGAAGCCGCGGATTCATGTTTTTCTGGCGACTTCCGCCATCCATCGCAAATTCAAGTTGCGTAAGGCGCAGAGCGAGATTCTGAAGCAGGCCCAGCAGTCGATTGCTTATGCCAAGACATTTTGCAATGACGTGCAGTTCAGTCCGGAAGACGCTTCGCGGACCGAGCCTGATTTTCTGGCACAGATTACCGAGGCTGCGATTGACGCCGGTGCAACGGTGGTCAATATTCCGGATACAGTCGGTTATGCCACCCCTGACGAATTCGGTGACTTGATTGCTTATCTTTTTGATAATGTGCCGAACATCGGTAAGGCTGTGATCAATGTGCACTGTCACAATGATCTGGGGCTGGCGGTGGCCAACTCACTGGCGGCGGTGCAACATGGTGCGCGGGGGATAGAATGCACTATCAACGGGCTGGGCGAACGTGCGGGGAATGCCTCGCTGGAGGAAGTTGTCATGGCCATGCGGACGCGGCCCGACCGGTTCGGCAGCCTGAAAACCGGCATTAAGACGCGTCAGCTATATCCGACCAGCCGGATGGTCAGCCGTCTGACGGGGATGACTGTGCAGCGTAACAAAGCGATTGTCGGCGCCAATGCCTTTGCCCACGAGTCCGGCATTCATCAGGACGGAATGCTCAAAGAGCGTTCTACCTATGAAATAATGCGGCCGGAGGATATCGGCATTTCGGGTACCGAGCTGGTGATGGGCAAACATTCGGGGCGGCATGCCTTTGCTAATCATGTCAGTAAACTCGGTGTCACGCTGAAGCCCGATGAGTTGGAGCGGGCATATAGCCGTTTTACCGAGCTGGCTGATAAAAAGAAGCATGTTTATGACGATGATCTGTTGATGATTGCCCGCGAGGAGCTGGCGGACGTCAGTCCGGTATATATGCTGGATTATCTGCATGTTTCCACCGGAACCGACACTGTGCCGACTGCTACCTGCCGTCTGCGGCGCGGGGATGAGCTTTTGCAGGATGCCGGCTGCGGCGACGGTCCGGTGGATGCTGCATTAAAGACGATTGACCGTATGACCGGAGTGAAGGGTTCTTTGCTTGATTTCTCGTTACAAGCGATTTCGGTTGGTAAGGATGCGATGGGCGAGGTGAGTGTGCGGGTGGCGATGGAGGACGGGGCCACTTTGAGTGCCAAGGCTGCCAGCACTGATATTGTGGAAGCCAGCACCAAGGCCTATCTTTCCTGCGTCAACCGTTACATGCGGGATATCAAGGTGAACGGTCTTGGCAAGGAGACAGACATTAAACGCAAGCCGGCGGCGGGGCGTGGCAAGCGGGTTTCCGCGCGGAAAAAGAAGACGGGGCGCAAGGCATGAGTAATTCCGGTCACCCAGATAAGTTTGCTGTACTGGGGCATCCGATCGGTCACAGTTTATCGCCGTTGATGCATCAGGCCTCTTTCCGGGCGCTTGATTACAATGCCATCTATCTGGCTTTTGATGTGCATCCCGCTAAGCTCGGCGCTGTTTTGCCGGCGATGCGTGACATGGGTTTCAGGGGGGTTAATCTGACGATTCCCTTGAAGGAGGTGGCCTTTGATTTGCTGGCGGATTTGCACGAGGATGCCCGGCGGCTGGGCGCGGTCAATACTGTTGAAATGACGGCTGAGGGCGGTTTGCGCGGGCATAATACCGACAGTTACGGTTTTTTGCGGGCGTTGGAAGAAGCTTTCGGAGTCAGTCCGGAAGGTCTGCGGGTATTACTGCTGGGTTGCGGCGGGGCTGGAAGAACGGTTGCGATTGCCGCGGCGATGCAGGGTGCCACAGAAGTTTTGCTGGCGGATGTGGATGAGAACCGCACCGCCGCGGTGGCGGCTGAAATCGGCGCATTGGACTGTGATGTAAGGGTTGGCGGTCTTTCCGGGGATAAGCGTGAGTGGGCGGAGGCTGCTGCTGAGAGCGATCTGATCGTTCAGGCGACACCGGTCGGAATGAAGCCGGGCGATCCCAGCCTGCTGGATTCGGGAGTTTTTAACAGCGGCCAGTATGTGTTTGATCTTATTTACATGTATCCATCTACGCCGCTGATGCAGGCGGCGGCCGCAGCCGGTGCGCGGACGGCGAACGGTCTCGGGATGCTGTTGCATCAGGGGGCGCGCGCTTTCACGATCTGGACAGGAATGCAACCCGATACCGATGCAATGCGCGGAGCGCTTGAGCAGGCGGTTTATGGATGAAAAACCGGGGATATATGTGAGAATAGAGCAGAATAACTGTTTTTGAAGTGTAGTGTTCAGGTGTCAGCACGGTGATGGCTGGTTCATAACAGGTTGTGTATTTCTGAAACCTGAAATCTGAACACAGAAGCCGACGCTTACGGGGGTTTTGCAAGCGCCTCAGAGATATAACAAAATATAGGATAGGTATAGAGTATGTTTCCACAGCACTGGGATGTCGCACAGCAGCAGATATATCTCTTCTTTACGCTCATATCAGTGACATGGGGTGCTTGTATCGGCAGTTTTCTGAATGTGTGCATCTACCGTATCCCCCGTGAGCTTTCGGTTGTTGCTCCGCGCTCGTTCTGTCCCATCTGTGAAAAACCGATTCCGTGGTATCTGAATATGCCGCTGTTGAGTTATATTCTGCTGCGCGGACGCTGTCACTACTGCCGTCAGCCGTTTACCGCACGTTACCTGCTGGTTGAGGCTTTGACCGCGCTGCTTTTTCTGCTGATCTGGCTGCAGTATCCGCTGTTCGGAATCCAGGTGCCTTTAGGCTTGATACCGTTATCCAGCCCATGGCTGGTGCCGGTTTACTGGGTCTTCATTGCGGGGCTTATTCTGGGGACATTTGTTGATTTTGAGCACCTGATTATTCCTGACCGCGTGACACTCGGCGGCATTATCGCCGGCTGGATTCTGAGCGCACTACTGCCGGTTATGCACGGGGCGGAGGGAGCCTGGGCGGGCTTCCAGGCGTCAGTACTTGGCAGCGGGACGGGCTGGTTTATGTTATGGGGGGTGGCAATTATCGGCCGCTGGATCTTCAAGAAAGAGGCAATGGGTTTCGGCGATGTTAAGCTGCTGGGCGCAATCGGGGCTTTTCTTGGCTGGCAGGCGGTAATTTTCTCGATAGTGATATCCTCGTTTGCCGGGTCGATTGTCGGTATCAGCCTGATCGCATTGCGTAAGCGTGGTTTACAGAGCCGCATTCCTTACGGTCCTTATCTGGCGCTGGCGGCGCTGATCTGGATATACTGGGGACCGCGCATTATCGACTGGTATCTCAATCTGCTGCGTCCCGCCGGAATATAGAAAAAATCACTTTACATATGTTGGGGAAGCGGTTAGTTTTTGTTTTGCAATAAAGGAGAGGGCTATGGCAAAGACGCTTAAACTGAAGAGACCCGGTTCAGACGCTGCCAAAGACGGCGAGGATGCTTCTGCGGCTGAATCCAATGTGCCTTCGCGTTTTCAACCGCCACCGATGGACGCTGCTCCGCAGGCATCATATAAGGTTGCCGGAACACTTGCAATCCTTGCCAGCATACTGTTTCTGGCGCTGGTTGCCGTGCAATTGCTGGAAGCATCGTACTACCAGTCCCCGCCAAGTGTCTGGCCGCGCGCCAAAACGCTGGGGCTTTTCTGATAGGTCTTGCGGTTAAAGCGGCGGGAGTCTCGCCTTACTTTCCAATTCCGTCAACAAACTGCATTGTTGCTCTGATATAGCGTTCGAACTGGTCGCGATAAATGGCCAGATGTTCCTCGGCCTGTTTACGCAAAGCTTCGGCGGATGCAAGATCGTTCTCCAGTTTTTCTATCCGCTGCTGCATTACGGTTGTCCGTCGCTGCGCATCTTCACGTTCCTGTGTCTGCGCCTTGGTAAGTTGTGCGACCTCCGCTTCAAGCTTACGGATTTGTTCGCCTGAAGCTTGCGGCATCTGCTCAAGCTCTTTTACCTTTGCTTCAAGCGTGCGGCGGTTTTCATCCGTGCGCGCCTGCAATTCCCAATAGGCCTCTTTCAGCCTTTTGACCTCATCATTGGCGATATTTTCCATATGGGATTGCAGGGAGGCGATTTGGCTCATTAAATCGCCCTTGGTTTCCTCTGTAACTTGCTGCAATTTTGAATAAGTTGCATTCACTCTGGCGAGTTCTTTGCCGGCGCGTTCCAGGCGTTCCTCCAGCAGCCGGCTGCCCGAAAGCGCTATTTCCAGGCGCTCACTAACCTCGGCAACGCGTCTTTCAGCTTCCTGCCGGCGCTGCGCTTCGTCTTTTGCCACGGCTTCAAGTGCCGCTAAGCGTTCATTTAGCTCCGTCACTTGCCCTTCCAGCGTCTGGCGTGAGCGCTCATGTGCCCGCCGCTCAACCTCGAGGTCTCCACGCACCTTTACCAGTTCGGCGTTCAGTCCGTCGGGAATTCTCTGCAGTTCGGCAATCTGGCTGCGCAATTCGGTTTCGGTTTGCCGATGCTGGTTTAGCTTCTCGGCAATTTGCTGTTCGCGTGCAGCCAGAGTCTCACGCACAGCCGCCAGCTCATTGTTTGTTTCTGCCAACTGCTGTTCCCGCTGGTTGCTTTCATTGCGCCACTGTGCGACAAGCGCCAGCGCCTCTTTCATTGAATCTTCAAGTGCCACGTTATCCGTGCGGGCTTTTTCAAGCTGCTGCGCCAGCGCCGCGCTCTCCTCGCGGGTTTGCGCATGTGCATTACGTTCCCGGTCAGCCGCCCCCGTTAAATCCTTGATGCTTGCCGCCGCGACATCCAGCGCCTGCTCGCGCTCTGTCAATTTGGTGGTCCATTCGGCGCGCGCCGCTTCCATGCTGTCTTTCAATGTCTGTGTTGCGGCTTGCTGTACTTTCAGCTCTTCTTGCAGTTTGGCGGCTTCTGCCCGGGCTTCTTTACGCTGTTTCTCGCTGGCGTCCAGCAATCCGGTCTGTTGCTCGTGCTGCTGCTGCAATTCTGTCAGCAACGCGGCCTGCTTATTGTGGTCAAAAGTCAGTGCTGCAATCCGCTCGGCCTGTTCGGAAGTCATTTTTACGGCTTCGGCAACTTCTTGGGCCAGTTTGTCACGTTCAGCGGAAAGCCCGGCAAGCTGTTCTTCGCGCTGTTTGGTTTTTTCCTGTTCCGCTTTTACTGCCAAGTCGGCCTGCTGGAGCTGGTCTGTCAGTTTCTGTACCTGTTGTTCAGCCTGCGCCACTGCCTGGGCGTGCGTACGATGCAGTTCCTCAATCTGCTTGCTAAGGGCGCTGATTTCAGCGGTGTGCTTTTGGGTCGCGGTACGGTGGGCCTTCTGGAGCGCGTCGTATTCTTTGCGCATTTCTCTCAGGCCGGCTTCAGCATCTTTGGCAGCCTGGTCGCGCTGGGCTAGCCGGCGGGGGGCTTCCTCAACTTCCCGCACGCGCAAGGCATCCGCCTGCTCCCGTGCCGCCTTTTCGGCTTCCAGCAGGCCGCCCAGTTCGCGAGCTCTTGCGTCCAATAATGCGGATTCCCGCTTAAGTTCGGCAATTTCCTTGCGGGCTTCCTCGATAATTCCCTGCGCTACCTGTATTTCCTGTCTGGCGGCCTGCCCGGCTTGGGCAGCTTTGGTTTCTGCTTGTTCTACAGCCTGTGCCGCCTCCGTTGCGGCCTTCCGTCCGGCAGCGGCCTCGGCCTCCAGTGCGGCGCGTTCGCGCTGATATTCAGCCATTTGTTTTTCAAGCAGCCCGGCACGGGCAAACAGGTCCCGTTCAGTGGCGGCGCTGGTTTCCTTCAGTTTGGCATGCACATCACGCAGGTCATGCAATTCTTTCCGTACGGTTTCCAGCGTTGCTGAGACATTGCGCAGTTCGGTTTCGGTCTGGCGCAGTGCGGCGGTCTGAGCATCGAGTTCCTTGCGGCTGGCCGCGGTTTCCCTTTGAATGGCGGCTTTACCGGCATTCAGCTCGTCAATCCTTTGCTGCAGTTCCTGTTCGCGCTCGCGGGCGGCAGCCATTGCGGCCTGATGTTCGCGGCGTTCGTTTTCCAGTCCGCTGCGCAACGATTCCATCCGTGCGGCCGCCGCTTCGGTGGCTTTCTGCATTTCTTCAATACCGCTGAACCATTCATCCAATGAAGCTGCCGGCGGCGGGGGTTCCGCGGCCTCCCGGACGCGTCCGCGGCCCGATGCCTCAGACGTTGTCAGAATCAGCAAAAATGCGGCTGCAACAGCACCGCCAATATATCTTGCGGCGAAACACTTGCTCATGGCCTCTTCCTCCGTAAAGCGGGAATTTGCTCTGAACATAAACTTTTATTAATCGAAAGGCAACAATCTTCATATTTTTTTTGATAATATGTTGCAAGCCGGATAAACATAAGCAATTATACTGCTGATACAAATAAAGGTGTCGATACATGCTGTATATTTTAACGGCTCTTCTATTAATAGCAATCGGGTTGCAGGTCTGGTGGCGCATCAAGGATGTTCCGGCGGCTGCCGAGCTGGCCGGATTACGTGCGCGTGATGCCGAAAGCCGGGAGAATGCCAGGCTGCTGCAGGAGCAGGCGCAGGCGAACCAGGAGCTCATGATCCAGAATACACGGTTGAGCGCTGAGCTGGAAAACGAGCGTCGTTCGGCGGCCGAAAAGCTGCAATTACTGGAAGACAGTGAAGTCCGACTGAAGAAGGACTTTGAGAATCTTGCCAACCGCATTTTTGAAGATCGCGGCAAGGCTTTGACTGAGCTGAACCGCGACAGGATCGGTACGCTTTTGCAGCCTTTTCGTGAGCAGCTTGATTTTTTCAGAAAACGGGTTGACGAGGTACACAATAAGGATGTTGAGTTATCCGGCCGGCTGTTGGAGCAGGTGCGTCAATTGCAGGCATTAAGCAACAAGGTCAGCGATGATGCCAATAATCTTGCTAAAGCGATCAAGGGTGACTCAAAACGGCAGGGTGACTGGGGGGAATTGATTGTTTCGCGCATATTTGAGGCATCCGGGCTGGAGCGCGGGCGCGAATTTGATGAACAGCGTTCTTTCCGTGATGCAAACGGCGGGTTGAAGAAACCGGACTTTGTGGTATATCTTCCGGAAAACAAAGCCCTGATTGTTGATGCCAAGGTGTCGCTGACGGCGTTTGACCGCTTTTGCGCGGCTGATGATGAGCTGGCGCGTACTGCCGCTTTGGCGGAGCATGTGAAATCGGTGCGCCGCCACGTTGAAGAGTTGAGCGCCAAAGATTACAGCAGCCTGATGGGGAACCGTTCGTTGGATTTTGTTATTATGTGCATACCT
Organism: PVC group bacterium; assembly: GCA_003565095.1. Classification (GTDB taxonomy): domain Bacteria; phylum Verrucomicrobiota; class Kiritimatiellia; order UBA8416; family PXDI01; genus PXDI01. Next base: position 10,249 of record PXDI01000005.1, read on the forward strand.
TTGGAGCCGGCATATCAGGCGGCGATGCAGGGAGATCCTAATCTGCTATATGATCTGGCGCGCACGCGGGTGGTTATCAGCGGTCCGGCTACGCTGGTGATAACCTTGAAGCTGATTGCGCAGATCTGGCGCCGCGAACACGAGAACAACAATGCGGAGAAGATTGCAGAGCGGGCGGGGCGGATGTATGATCAGGTTGCGCTGGTGATTGATGCGATGGATGATGCACAGAAGAAGCTTTCCGGGGTGTCGGGATCTTTTGAGTTGGCGATGAAGCGGCTGAAAGACGGCCGGGGAAATCTGGTTGGCCGGATTGAGGAGTTACGTCGGCTGGGGGCCAAGGTAAACAAGCAGTTGCCCGGGGAACTGGTGGACAGCGCTGCTGCGGAAGGAGCTGTCCAGTCAGCGGAGGCAGCGGTTATTTCTGACTAATAAAAGCGGGAGAAGAGCATGTCAGACGCGTTGCTTGAGATTGTGCAGTTGTCGTTATCCAGCGCCCCCGAAGAAATGCTGTGTGCGTCACTGCAAACCTGTATTCGTATTACCGGGGCTTCCGGCGGTTCCGTGCTGGCTGAAGAGGGGCCGCATCTTAAGTTTCTTTTTTCGAATGCCGGCGAATTAATCGGCCGGACAGTGCCTTTTGAGAGTCTGGCGGGGCATTGCATGCGCTCCAACCGGGTGATTTACACATATGCGCCGTCTGACAGCCGTCATTATGGCGGCGTTGACTCTGAGACCATGCAAGCCACCCGTTATTTGCTAAGTATTCCGCTGCCGTCGATTCATCAAAGCGCTTCCGATAAACCCCCTGCCGCCGGTGCAGTGCTGCAATTGCTGTTTGATGATCCGGTTTGCAGCAATATTGATGTTTCTGCGGGAGCGTGTGAATTTGAGGTAGAACGCTTTCGTGAGAGTGATGCGGCCGCCGGCCGGCTGGCGGAACTGTTTATGATTCTGCCGTTGCTGGTGCTGGGGCTTGAAGTCATGACCCTGCGTCAGACCTCTTATCAGGCCATTCACGAACTGAAAAACAAGCTGATAGCGGCGCATTCATGGCTCGATTACCTGAAGGAGGATTTGACGGCGCAGAATCCGGCAATTATGGAGAATGCTGCGGTGGCCGAGGATTTCGAGTTGGCGGAATCTTCCGTGCGGCAAGGTTCCGAGCTGGCCAAAACCTGGCTGCAGTTTACGAAAATGTACCAGCCTGATTTTGAGGAAGTGCAGATAACCGGGATATTGGAGCGGGTGGCGGCTTCGGCGCGTGCGCTGGCGCGTGAAGCGGGCTGTGCGGGATTTACGGTCAAGCTTGAAACCACCGGGGAGATACCGGAGCGCCAACTGGATGCCGCCAAGCTGGAGATGGCGTTTTATAATTTATGTAAGAACGCTGTGGAGGCTTTGGTTGAACATAATACAGAAGCTCCGCAGATTCTGATCAGTTGCCGCAATGAAGACGGCCGGCTGTTGGTGACGGTTGCGGATAACGGGCCGGGAATGCCTTCCGAGATAGCCGGGAACCTTTTTATTGCATTCAAGACCAAGAAAGAGGGCGGAACCGGGTTGGGGTTAACCATTGCCAAGAAAATTGTTGACCTGCATGGTGGCAGCATTGAATGCTTTACCGGAGCGGAGGGGACCCGTTTTGTGGTGGGGATATGATGTTGGCGGCAAGAGTCTAGAAGACGTTGTGTGAAAAGTAATGAAAACGGTATGTGAGTATGTGAGTGTGTGAGGGTGTGGGTGAAAAAAACTTTGTCGCGAGCTTTGTCGCGAGCTTTGTCGGGTCTGGCCTGGCGGCGAGCAGACTGCAGACTGAGGCGTGGGTGTGTGAGTGTGTGAGGGTTTTGGATGAGCATAGTAAAAAAATTGTGTATCTCATGCAGTCAGGTTAGAGAAGATGGGGCCGAATATGAACTCCCAATCTCCCATACCCACGCACTCCCATACTCCCACACTCACACACAAACACAGGGGAGAACAACCAATTAGCTCCAAGTATTTGATGAAACGACGATTAGCCCCAAGACTGGGGCGCAATTCTTGACAGAACGCCTAAATAACAGGGGAGATAAAAGATGAGTAATCAAAAACCGTTGGATGCGGGTGCGCTGGATGACGGGATGTCTTACAGTGAGTTTCTCGGGATCATCAAGCGCAATATGGATCCCAACAGCAATACAGTGTTGCTGGTGGACGATGAACGTGCCATCAGGGCGAAGGTGGCGCGCGATGTGGCGGCATGTGATTCCTCGCTGGTGACTTTTCAGGCCGCCAACGGCAAGGAGGCGCTGGAACGTCTGGCGGAAATCCGCAAGAAGTATGTGCATGATCCTTTGTTCATTGTGCTGGACTTAAACATGCCGATTATGGATGGCTGGGAAACAATCGCGGAACTTAAGAAAGACTACGAGGCGGCCGGAAAGCCGCAGGGGATTCCGGTGATCGTGCTTTCGTCAACCAGCGGAGAGAAGGGGGCGCTTTTTCTAAAAAGAAGTGTGCATCAAGGGAAGTCCGGCTACAAGCCGCTGGTTTGTGTTGCCAAGGAAGCGTGTGTTGACAAGGGGCGCTATGACGCAAGCGGAGAGCGCGGGTTGATGGCCTGGCTGAAATATTTCACCGAAGCCGGCAAATAAGATTATATGCCGCGATAATAGAGGAAGCGGGCTTCGCGCGGCTGCTGTAATATTGTAAACGGATTAAAGCCTTCAATCCGGCGCAATAGCCCCGAAAGGCGCATAGGTTCATCGTAGCGGAAAATGACCAGGTCATCTTTCTGCAGCAGTTCCGCCATTGCAAGGCGGGCATCTTTCCAGTAGCCGATCTGGTCAATTAATCCGGCTTCGACGGCCTGATCAGCCAGCATAATGCGGCCGTCATTCAGCAGGGGCCGAGCTTCTTCCGGAATGGTCCGGTGTTTTTCCACCAGTCCGGCAAAGCGCGCATTCAATTGATCCACCATTTCCTGCAGCATTGCATACTGCTCTGGATCGATGTCGCGTAACGGATTCAGTAAATCCTTGTGGTCGCCGGATTTGATTGTTACATCGCTAATGCCGATTTTTCCGGCAAGTTCACGCAGATTCAGGGCTTGAATCAGTACCCCGATCGAGCCGGTTATGCTGGTCGGGTGGGCGATAATCCGGTCACCGGCCAGTGCAACGTAGTATGCGCCGGAGGCCGCCACGTCACCGAAGATGCAGACAATCCGGCGGCGCGGATCGGCGGCCTTGAATTCAAGCAGGGCGTTGTACAGAATGTCACTGGCGGTAATGCCGCCGCCGCCGCTGTCAATTTCAAGAATTAATCCCAGAACTTCGGGGTCATTTGTAGCGCGCCGGATGGATTTCAAGGCAAAAGAGGCGGATCCGCCTGTACTCCATATGCGGGCACTGTCATCCAGCATAATCATTCCGGTCAGCGGTATCCGCACAATCTTTGTATTGCCGCGTCCTTCAGACCATTTCTCGTTGAGCGGCGGCAGTTCATCGGCCCCGAAGTGCGGACCGCCAAAATGCAGTTTGCGGTAGTCTTCGACCGAGAGCCGTCCCAGCAGGGTACCTGCCAGCAAGGCGATAATGACAGTCTGGATAATGACCAGCAGCAGGCAGCCGCAGCCGGGGCGTTTCCGGACGTGTGGGACAGGCGGCGGCATTAGCTTGTGGCTCCGTTGCGCGTCAATATGTCGCGAATGGCCTTTGCCGCCCTGATTTTGCTAAAGGGTTTGGTCAGCACCGCATCATTGGGTGAAAGCAGTCCACGAGTAATGAAGTACAGCGGCGTGTATCCCGAGGCAAACAGTACCGGGATCTTCGGATAGCTCTGATGCATTTGACGGACAAACTCCTTGCCGTTGGTTTCCTCCATCATAAAATCTGAAACAACCAGATCAATTTTGCCGTCAATCTCCCGCAATAGCTGCATTGCTTCGCTTGCCGAACGCGCTTCAGACACCTTGTAGCCCAAATCTTTCAACATGCGTACAATATTCGCGCGCACCATCGGGTTGTCTTCAGTTAACAGGATGGTTCCACCTGGCTGGTTTGTCGCATACCCGTCGCGCTGGTTTTCGGCGGTTGCCAGTAACGGCAGGAATATCTTAAAGGTAGAGCCTTCGCCGGGGTTGCTGTAAACCGTCAATGCGCCGCCGTGTTGAGTAATGATGCCGTAAGCGGTGGAAAGCCCCAGTCCGGTGCTTTTGCCGGCACCCTTGGTTGTAAAAAACGGATCAAATATACGAGAGATAGTGCTTTCGTCCATGCCGACACCCGTGTCGCTAATCGCAATTACGCCGTAGCGTCCGGATTCAAGCTCCATGTTGCATGCGCTGCCCGGCAGCGGGATTCTTTCGTCCGCGGCCACCTCCATCAGGTATGATTCGATCATGAATTTGCCGCCGTCGGGCATGGCGTCGTGGGCATTGACGGTCATGTGGACGAGCACCTGCTCAATCAGGGCGGCATCCACTTTTGCTACCAGCGGGTCGTCTTGTGTATTGAGAATTAGTTCGACCCCTTCACCGAGTGAGCGCCGCAGCATTCCCTCGATACCGCGCAACACATCATTGATGTTTCTTTCGCGCACCGAGATCCGCTGACGATGCGAAAACGCCAGCAAGTCCCCGGTCAGTTCGGATGCGCGTTGTCCCGCTTCGATAATCTGGTTAATGAATTCAATTACATCCGGTCGGTCCGGAACCTGTGCTTTGACAAATTGTGCGCTTTGCATGATTACCAGCAGCATATTGGTGAAATCATGTGCGATGCCGCCGGCGAGGCGGCCGATCGCCTCCATTTTCTGTGACTGGCGCAACTGGCCTTCCAATGCCATTTCCTGGGTGACGTCACGTTTGACGGCAACATAGTGTATGATGTTGCCTTCGTCGTCTTTGACCGGGGAGATGACCGCTTCTTCTTCATAAAGGGTTCCGTCTTTGCGGCGGTTGGTGAAATGCCCCTTCCAGACGTTGCCCTTTGAAATGGTTTTCCACAGCGATGAATAGAATTTATCGTCATGCTTTCCGCTTTGCAGCACGCCGGGCGCGCTGCCGATGACCTCTTCACGCGTGTAGCCGGTCATTTTCTCAAAGAAGGGGTTGACATATTGTATGTCACCCTTTGCATCAGTCAGGATAATCGATTCGGCCGCGGCTTCAACTGCCGCGGCAAGCTGCACAAGTTCGTCCTCGACCTTTTTCCGCTCGGTCATGTCATGATAAACCCCGAGGAAACCTGATGGCGGCAGGTCATCACCCAGTGCCGCCCATGTAGTCATCAGGTATGCGCTGCCGGTGCGTTCGGACGCCATGCATTCGCAGAAGTCAGCATTATCGAAAGATACCCACCCCTCATGCTTGACCGTTTTGCCGTTACGCAGTTTTTCAAACTTTTCCGGCGGAAGCGTTGGATACTTGAAAAGGCTGCAGCGGGAGTGCAGTTCAGAGATACTTTTGTTTATGCCGAAAATCTGTCGCGCAGCGCGGTTCAGGTCGCACAACATTCCATCGGCATCATAAATCATCAATCCGACCGGGGAGTTTTCAAAAACCCGCTCGAATCTACCCTCGGTTTCCTTGAGTGAGCTTTCCGCTTTTGTACGGGCGCGTTTGACATCCGCCTCTTGCAGCTCGCGCGTGATTGCCGGGGCAAGCCGTGCCAGTTTGTCCTTCATGACATAATCATTGGCCCCGGCGCGCATTGCCGCCACCGCCACATCCTCGCCGATGGTTCCTGAAACGACAATAAAAGGGATATCAACCCCGGCCTGCCGCACCACTTCCATGGCGTGCAGCGCATTAAATCGCGGCATGCAGTAATCGGAAACGATAACGTCCCATGTTTCTTCCGTCAGGGCGGTTTTCATGGCTTCCGGGGTGTCGACGCGGCGTGACACGAAATTCATTCCGTCGCGCCGCAGTTGGCGTTTCAACAGCAGTTCATCGTCCTCGGAGTCCTCAACCAACAGGATTCGTGTAGGAGTGTTCTTGAGGGGAAGCGGGTCGTTCTGTACAACTGGTGGTATCATCCGTTTTCAATCCTTATGGGCCATGACTTTCAACATGTGAAAATTGAAACTAAACATTAGCATGATTATTCCCCAGGGTGAAGAAGAATGTTGCGCCCGCGTCTTTTTTGCTTTCGGCCCAGATTTCCCCGCTGTGTTTGTGAATAATGCGTTGGACAATTGTCATGCCGATCCCGGAGCCTTCAAACTCGTTATCCGAATGCAGGCGCTGGAAGGCGGTGAACAGTTTGTCAACATAAGTCATATCGAAACCGACACCGTTATCACGCACAAAGAATGCTTGACCGCGCGGTGTATCCGTCAGACCGAACTCGATACGGGCTTCGGCTTGTTTGCCTGTGAACTTATAGGCGTTGCCGAGCAGATTTTCGAGGGCGATTACAATCAGTTTTTCGTCGCAGCGCGCACTTAATCCTTCGGCAATTATGAATTCAACTTTCCGCGGCGGCTGTTCGTTCTCGCGCAGTGCTAAAGCAATGCTTTCAGCCAGCGCGGATAGATTGATCTGGCGCTTTCGCAAGGATGCTGTTGTTACCCGCGACAGGCGCAGCAGGTCGGCGATCAATCCGCTCATCCGGTCGGCAGCCTGATTGACCCGCTTCAGATAGTCCAGTCCGGTTTCATCCATCTCCCGCACATAATCCTGCTGTAATGCCGTAGTAAAACCGCGCAGGGAGCGTAACGGTGCGCGCAAGTCATGTGAGACCGAATAACAGAAAGCCTCCAGCTCATGATTGGCGGCCTGCAATTGTGCTGTACGTTCTTCCACGCGCTGCTCAAGATCGCGGTTGAGGCGCCGGACTTCTTCTTCGGCCCGTTTCCGGGTGTTGATTTCCGTTTGGAGTTTATCTTTGGCCTGCTCTGCTTCATACGCGCGGTCCTCGGCCTGCTGCCGCGATACAAGCAGTGCGCTGGAGCTGGTGCGAATCTCGGCCAGCATGTCATTAAACGCCTCCACCAGAGCGTTCATTTCCGCACCGCCGGGGGAAGTGGCACGTAAGTCATAGTTTGATTCGCGGGAAATTGTCCGGGCGATTTCAGCCAGTTCCAGAATCGGGCTGGAAACAATCCGCTGCAGACGGATAGCCGCAAAATATGCGGCTAGTAGGGCAAAGGCTGCGATAATTGCGAAAAGCATAATTGCCCGGCGGATTGTTTCGCGCAGGTCGGAAAGGTCATCTTCAATGATAACCATGCCGATCATGTCTCCGCCCAGCATGATTGGTTCTATTACGGTGAGGCTGTCAGGCGCCCAGAAGTATCCTTTTTTAAGCGGGCCGCTGAAGGTTTCTGCGGGCATTTGCGCATTCCGTTGCCAACTGGCAAACACATTGCCGGTGCCGTCGGTTATCAGCGCGCGGCGGATAGTTCCCTTCTGATTAAGCGCTGAAAGCACCTCCCTTGCGTCACGCCGTACGCCGAACGACACTGCCGCCTGTGTGTTCTGCGCGGTTACCTTAGCCAGAATGGTCAAGTCCTCGA
>PXDI01000394.1 GCA_003565095.1 PVC group bacterium
CGCCATCAACAAAAAGGACGCCATTAGCCGGGGCAAGGTTTACCCCGCCGAATACTTGACTGCTTGCATAGTACATGCCATTACTCTTTGCCAATTCCTCCCAGGCGGTGAATGGCCGGTAATCCGGCACAACCACCGGCGCGGTTCCACCGGTAACCGACGCCGGCCCGTCAAAATTTCCGGTAATATTTCCTACCGCGGTTATGTTGCCATCAACCGATGTCGGGGTGTTATCGCTGAATATGTTGCCATTGGCGTGTACGTTGCCGGTTATTTTGGCGGCGGCGGTTTCCAGTGTGACGTCACCGCCCGATACAATGCTCCCGCCGATGCCAACAACGGCATCATACATCATGTAGATATCACCCAGAATCTCAACGGCAACCGTCCTTTCGACATCAACCCGCCGACCGGTGCTGGTTATGATTATGTTGCCGGTGGCATTGTCCAATACCGTCTGAACGGTAAAAGTTCCTTCTGCAAACTGCGCCGTCAGGTTGGTATCGGCCCAGGCCGCGATGCCATCGATCTCCATATGCTGGATAACAAAGCCGACCCCCGCTTCGGCAATTGCCAGTGCTTCCGACAGATTATGCAACTTGCGTGCACGAAATGCCGCATTGCCGGTGAACATTACCATCGAAGCCGCCGCCACCGCCAGCACTGCCGACAACATCATAACCGTCAGCAGCACCGAACCTGCTTGTCTGGTTTTATCCGTTTTCATCTTCTGCCTCCTTTTAATTCAGGTGTTAGGCATTAGTCATTAGGTACTAGTACTGTTTTCTGTAATCTGATCCCTGGTCAATATTTCTGCTTTCTGCCCCGCCGCTGGCGGGGTAAACTTTTTGTTTTACCGGCCCGTATTCAGCGGGCGAACTTCCATCCGGCCGCTGACTTCGCTCCATCCCGTACGCCCCTCTTTGAAAATCGTCATATTAGCTTCCAGACCTTTAATAAATTCCTGGCCATTGACCTTGGCCGCGACAATTCCGCAGTCCGGTCCGCGCCCGAAGTTAACGCGTAAATCCACCAGCCCGGTCGGTCCATCCCAGTCGATTGTAACATTGCGCAGAAAAGCGGACGCATCATTGGTATGGGCGTTCGCATCATTGTAACCGCAGCGGAACAGGGCCTCGTACTGCACAAAACGGCGCTGCGGCAGCATCGAAAGACTGTTGCCGGTGTTGCCCAGAAAATAGCCGTCATTGGCCCATTCGGCATCCTGCCAGTCGGCATCGCTCATTTGCCGGTCGCTGCCGCTACGCACCCGGACGCGAATGTCCCCCTGATCGGGAACTGTCAGCTCAGTCCAGTTCAGTTCGCGGTAATTCGGAGCGTTCATACCGGTATCAAAAACCCCCGAACGGTATATCGCCTGCTCGGGATAGCCCACCTCAACACGACTCAACGCCAGCCAGCGGGTAACATTAATTCCATTGGTGGAAGCCGGATAGTCGCCGGTTATCAGATCCGTCACATCTTCATAATGCACACCGCCGAGGCTGGGATTGTAGTTGGCAAGCGCCGGCGCCGAGCGCCCGTCATCACCAAGGTTAACCCCGGCATAATGCTGCTCCGGAGCGGCCCACTCATGGTTGTTGACCGTTCCGATATTCTCGTAGAAATACACCGTTCCCGACCGATGGCCGATAAACAGATCCAGCTTGCCGTTGCCGTTAATATCCGCGAGTGCCGGTCGGATGCGCGGCCAGACCACCCCGCTGCCGCTGGCCAGCAAGGGCACCTCGTTGGTTATGACGGCACTGTACTGAAAATCTGTCGCTGTTCCGGTGTTGATGTATGTGTAGAAAAACCCCCGCCACCCTGATCCGTCATGATATTCCCCGCCAACAATCAGATCCAGCTTGCCGTTACCGTTAAGGTCACCAAACACCGGCGAGCTGGTATTGCCGGTGTTGATGCCTTTCCAGTTGTTGACAACCGGACCGGCAATGAATGCCGTCTTGCTGCCGGCATTTGGAACCAGTGTTAGATAGCCGTTATCGCCACCAACCAGCATGTCAAGCAGGCCGTTGCCGTTTAAATCAGCAAAGGTGGGTGCAACGCGCCGCCGGTTGTTCGGCGCATTTCCTAAATTAATCAACATCACGGGCGGATCAAACTCAGGACTTAACGGCGATCCGCCGCGGTAGGATATTCTGATTTCACCGTTGTCACTGCCCACAATTAAATCCCGGAAGCCGTTGCCGGTCAGGTCGGCAAAGAACGGCGTGCTCATGGAAGTGAAATTCATAACATTGTTGTTTTTATCCCGTAACTGCTGCGGGGCCGCGGTCCACTGCGGATTGGTTCTGGTGCCGGTGTTTTCGTAATACCAGATGGGACCGTGCCGATTGCCGACAAACAGATCAAGATCATCGTCGCCGGTGCCGCCCATTAAGGCTGTTACGGTGTAGTTCTGGCCCGGTTCAAAAACGATATCCGGCACCCAATCACTCCAGGTATTGCTGCCCGGCGGGATGTAAACCCAGTTAGCACCATCGGCAAATGTTACATTGGTGGAGAAGCCGACAGCCGGGGCTTCGATAACAACGTTACTGACAACCAGCCCCAGCTCCTCACCGGAGCGAAACTCCAGCCGCGCCCATTTGCCTTCGCGGGCAATTGCCTCAAGCGGATGATTGGTTGTGCCATAGAGTATGTTTGTCACCAGTACCGCCGTACCCTCCGGCAGCATCATTGACCCGAAATTATTCAAAGGCTCAGAAAAAGCCTCCCATGCTATCCCCTTATCCATTGAAACGACCACCTGCGGGATGAATGGATCGGTCGTTTCGAATGCTCGTTCGAGTTTTACCGAACAGTTACTGGAAAGTACTCCGCCGGGATTATTGAAATTTGTGTCTAACCATAAGTCATTGAATACATTAAAAACAATGCGTGATTGTTCGCCGGTACCGGCAAATACCAGTTGGGCATTGCCGCTCCATTCCCACCCTGAGCCGGCCTCTTCACAATGCACCACCCCGCCGGTGGTTACACTTGAATAAAACGGCAGAGTCGGGTTGGAGTTAATCGGCCAGAAGATTTCACCTTCGCGGCCACTGGCGCTGCGGCTCATCGAAAAGCTGTCGATATGAATCTCATAACCACTGCTGTTCGGGTTTTTACCAATTACTTCAAACTCGAGCTGCTGCATGCCGCCTTCAAGCACGATACTGCCCCAGGTGAAGGTTTTGGCTTTTTCCTGTTGCGGCGCATAACCGTCAAAACGGTTGTACGGCGGATGAAACTCCAAATCGACCAGATTCGCAAAGATTGTCTGCGTCTGGACCGACTCGCCCGGCAGCGCCGCCGCAACCAGGTCGGCAGTATTTGCTGATAACACCACGGCCTCCAACTGGGCATAGATATCATTGGGAGTGGCGTCGGGATTGCGCGGACTGAAAACGGTGCGGATCAGCCGGGCGGGCGCACCGGGACGCACATGATAGATAACGGTCCGGTTCCATACCAGTTTACCCTGGTCATCGCGCACTAACACACCGGTTACCGGATCAACATCGGACAAGGGAAAACTGATCGCACTATAGACCGGCGCATCGGACGGATAAAATGACATCAGCCCGACCCCTACACTTGAAAGCCGCAAATCGATACGGATGCGCTCCATCGCTGTTTCCAGATTCATTGTCAGCTCATTGATAATGGCGTATTGCTGCCAGATCCATAACCCCTGAATCAGCGCACCGAACCCCATGCCGATGACCACTACCCCAATGGCCGATGCGATGATCAGCTCCACCAGCGTAAAACCGGACTTACCCTTTTTTGTTGATGCCGCCTTCATATACTGTTTCCTATTAAATCACGTTCGGTTAGGATGGTGGAAAGACTGACCGGAACATCGGAATAACCGGGGTCACGGCGCAGCGGCACAAAGATATCCACTTGCATACGCACGGCTGATGGGCTCAGATTGGTCACAGTTGTTGTGCGCCGGTATATACCTTCCTGCGCAAAATAGCCTTCGGCATCAACCGGTATATAGTCTTCTTCAATGAGATGAACACTGTTGAACGGCAGGGTTCGCGCACGTTGTATGTGATTACGGGCAATCGTCGTGGCAATATAGAGGTCGTGCGCCATCTGCTGAGTCCGGATTGCCGAGATCAGCCCCGCACTGAAACCAAGCGCCAGCATCGCAAAGATCGAACCGGCAATTACCACCTCTAGCAAAGTATAGCCTCGTCTACGGCGACAGACACCACCCGCCGCATTCCCGTTATTTTTTTCTTCAAACGAGATAGACATTGATCGACCTTTCATTTATTAA
>PXDI01000001.1 GCA_003565095.1 PVC group bacterium
ATCTGATTAAGCAGAAAAAACCGCAGATGGCTCCGCTGAATGTGTGGAATGCCTGGGAGCAGGTGGAGGGGTCAAATGGCCAATCTCCAAAAAATGAACTGACTGCATTGGTTTCTCTGATCCGAACCGCATCAGGAATTGATAAACAGCTTACCCCTTACGATAAAACTGTAAACAAGAATTTTCAGGACTGGATCTTTGGCAAACATGCCGGTAAGCCCAAGTTTAACGAAGAGCAAATGAATTGGCTGCGGATGATCAAAGACCATATATCCACTTCAGTTTATTTCAGTAAAGATGATTTGGACTATGCTCCATTCGATGCAAAAGGCGGAGTTGGAAAAATGTATCAGTTATTTGGAGATGAGATGGATAACATTATTGAAGAAATGAATAAGGAGTTGGTGGCGTAGGCTTTTCCATCATTTTGGATATGAATTTTCAAAGTTGTATTAGAAATAAAAGAGTAAGATAAGGGGTGACGCAAACTGACACTCTCAATTTTATATTTTAGATAAATACATTTAACACAGTTGGAAAAAACAATGAAGGGAAAAAATACTTTTACTCAACTTGAAATTTCAGAGTTAAGAAGTCTGATTAGAGAAAGAATAAAAGCGGAAAGGTCAAGACAAAAAAGTATCAGAGCTAGAATGAGAAGAATTGGCTTTTATGGCTCACATGATTTTGGTTTTATTGACTTGCAACCAGAAGACTTTGATAGATTAATTAGTTCGGGAAGAATCAAAGTATTAGGACAAGGATCGTTACCAAAAAAGGAAGAACCAAAAAAGACTGTAAATGAAAAATTAGAAACGACTTCGCCCTTAAAATCATCTAGAGAATTCAATTTATTTGATCCAGAAATTCACGCATCGAATCATATTTCTGACAATCCAGGAAACTATATAGTTTGCTTAAAAAAAGGTTCAGTATTGCCAGATATTGGTATATCCTGTGTTATGAAAACTTACCAGGAACTAAATGTGGTTTATACAGGAATTGCAGGTAAAAGTCTTAGGAAAAGGGATTATAGACAACATTTTACAGGAAATAATGCGGGACGTTCAACATTAAGAAAATCTCTGGGTTCCATGTTTGGATACACCAAAATTGCGAGAGACAGAGATCCAAGCACTGGAAAAACAAAGTTTAATGAAAGTGATGAAAAGAAATTAAGTGAGTGGATGCAATCAAATCTTGTACTTTTCTTTAAAAGCAATCTAAATCCACAAGTCTTAGAAGAGGAATTAATTAATGAGTTGAACCCTCCTTTAAACTTGGATAAAAACAAGCACATTATAAATCATGACTTTAGAAGAAAAATATCTGAACTGAGATGCAAAAAATAACACAACACAGTTAAACTATTGAAAAACATTTTTTGAGAGAGTTAGACTATATGATTTCATTAATCAAATGAATCGAGAAAATGGAAAATTTCTTGACAAAGTGTAGTCACTAAAACCAATTATTTTAAGTGAAATTGAATAAACATGATGAATTATGACAAATTCAGAATTTAGAAAACTGGTTGCTGAATCAACGAATGCAGAAAGATGTGAAATTCTAACGATGGATTTTTACTATGCTACTCAACAAGAATATGAGAGAAAAACTGGTCTTACTAATATTTATGAATATGTAAAAAGAGAGAGGAACGGATGGAAGCGCGTTAAAGATGACTTGCCAAATCTATTAACGAATTCTTTTCAGCATTTTGAATCTCTACTAAAGAAAATTGAAAACGTTGCTACAAATTATTTAGAGTATGATGATAGAAACTTCAATCATCATTGGAATCCAATTATTTTTGAATCTAATAGCAAAAAAGATCTTTATTCAGCTAATTCTGCGGAAGCTCATTTTCTGATTCAATTGCACAAGAAATATCCAAATGCAATTGGTGGTGCCCACTCGTTTTTTATGACGAGAGGAAATCAACAAATGAACTTATCAAATGTAAATCATGATACATTTATAGGTCATTTGCTTGCTTATGAGTTTGATTTACAGGACGAAACGGAAATTCAAAAAAGGAGAAATAGCGAAAAGATTAGCTTAGGAAAAATAAGAGCTGACTATGAAAAATATATTGGTGAGGCTGAAAGTCATATTCAGAACTTAACAAACAAAACTTCAGAGAACTACTCAGAACACCTAAGCAAACTTGATGAGCTCGAATTAAAGAAGGAAGAGTTATTTGATCAGTGGTTTGGAATCTCAAAAAATCAATACCAAAATTTTTACTCAAAAATGGTATCTGATGCAGAAGGTATGAAAGAACTATTCAGGGACGGGCTTCGATTTGCAGGTCCTGTAAAACATTGGAGGTACAGGGCTTTAAAAATGAAAAAGGATGGAGCATTTTGGATTAAATGGCTTACCGGATCATCGGCTTTAGTTGCTCTATCGCTATTCTTATTACTTATTTTTATTCCCGAAGGAATGACAGCCTCACTTTTTTCTGGTGATCCTGTCGCAATAAAATGGGCGATTATCTACGTAACGTTTGTTTCTTTTATGATTTACGCTGTCAGAACTTTTGCAAGATTAACATTCAGCTCATACCATCTTGCACGAGATGCAGAAGAAAGGGAGCAATTAACTCACGTTTATTTAGCTCTTAAGAAAGATGGAAATGTGGAAGAAAAAGATAGGATTCTCGTTTTACAGTCACTGTTTAGCCGGGCAGAAACTGGATTATTAAAAGATGATTCCTCGCCTACATTACCAGGGAATAGTATTTTGAATAAGATAAATGGATCTAATTAATGGCGTTGGGACTTACACCTAAAGAGATTATCGATTCAGGAAGACATCCACTTTTAAAATGTTCGAATGAATGGGAAAGAATTGAATTAAAAGAAATTGCAGATGTGCAAAATGGATATGCATTTAAGTCTGAGTACTTTAATCACGAAACAGGGGTTCAACTAATAAGAATAAGGGACGTTGGTAAGGACAGAACAGAAGAGCTTTATTCAGGTGAATACGATGATGATTACTTAGTGAATAAAGGCGACATACTTATTGGTATGGATGGAGATTTCAGAGCTGCATATTGGACTGGAAAACCTGGGCTTTTAAATCAGCGGGTTTGTAGGATTCGAAATGTAGATGATAGTTACTCAAAAAAGTTCCTATACTATTTACTTCAACCATATTTGGAAGCAATTCATGCAGAAACATCAGCAGTCACAGTAAAGCATTTGTCTTCTCGGACTATTCAATCGATACCGCTACCAAACCCCCCACTCCCCACACAAAACCGCATCGTAGAAAAAATTGAAGAGCTGTTCAGTGAATTAGATAATGGCGTGGAGAACCTGAAGAAAGCCCAACAGCAGCTCAAGACCTACCGGCAAGCGGTATTGAAGGATGCTTTTGAAGGGAAGCTCACTCAAAAGTGGAGGCAGCAGCAGGATGATCTGCCCACCCCGGAAGAACTCCTCCAACAAATTAAAGCCGAACGCAAAGCCCACCGCCAACGCGAACTCGCCGAATGGGAAAAGGAAGTAGAGAAGTGGGAGAAGGATGGGAAGCCGGGAAGGAAACCGAGAAAACCGAGAAGAAACTACAAACCATTACCTATTGATGAACAACTGATTGAACTACCTGAACTCTGGATGCAAGTACGTTTGTGTCTTCTATGTTCAGATATTACAGATGGGGATCATCAGGCACCTCCAAAATCTGATTCAGGGTATCCTTTCATAACTATATCAAACATTAACAATAATAAGATTGATTTCTCAGATACATTCTATGTTGGAGAAGAGTATTACAGTTCATTGAAAAAGGAAAGAAAGCCACAGAAAGGTGATGTCTTGTATACAGTAACTGGGTCTTTTGGTATTCCAGTATTAGTAAATTTTGAAAAGCAATTTTGCTTTCAACGCCACATTGGCTTGTTGAGAAGTTTTGAACTGGTGAACCAGAAGTGGCTGTATTATATAATGCAGAACCCGAATGTCATACAACAGGCAAAAAAAGATGCAACTGGTACAGCTCAAAAAACTGTATCACTCACAAGTCTTAGACAGTTTGTAGTGTCATTCATGTCAGAACAGGAGCAAAAAGAAATCGTAAATGAAATCGAATCACGCTTTTCCGTGGTCGATCAATTAGAACAAACCATCAAAGAAAACCTGCAAAAAGCTGAAGCTCTCCGGCGGAGTATTTTGAAGAAGGCTTTTGGTGGGGAGTTGGTACTGTGATGTTTATGATAGGTGTGAAAATCTGTGATAGTTTTGAGTCATCATACAAATCCCAAATATCACAGTTAAAATGGGAGA
>PXDI01000048.1 GCA_003565095.1 PVC group bacterium
GTGAAAGATGAGCCCTTTGTCAACACTTCTAAAAAGGGGGAGCGGTGTCACGCTGGTTTTATGCCAAACGGGGTAATGTACGCTTGCACGGGGTTGCCGATGAGTTGACCCTTGGGCAAATGTTGCGACGTGGTGAATTGCGGGCACATGATCTGGTGTGGAAGCTTGAAGACGGGACTGGTTGGCTCCCGCTATCGCGCTCGGGGATTTGCGTGGCGGAAGATGTGCCGGCAGAACCGGTTGTGGCCGCTGTTGCGCCGGATCAGGGGCATGATGCTGATAATCGCAGCACTTCAGAGATTACTTTCCGTTTAACGCCGCGCTTAATGCGCCTGCTTGAAATTCTTGCCGTCCTGGTTTTTTTGCAGGTAGTGATGCTTCTGCTGCGTGAACCATTAAGCCGGGTGGACCTTGCTGTACCGGCTGCTCGCGCACCGGTGATTGTTGCTGAGCGGCCCGCCGTTACGCCGGAGGAAGCTGCTGAAATTGAGGCGGAGAATCTGTTGCAAGGGACACTGACCTCATTACGCTCACGTATCCGCCAGAGTCTTGAGCGGCAGGATGTGGCAACAGCGTCGCGTCTGATTGTGGAACTCCACCAGCAGCTTGGCGATACGCCGGAGGTTACTGATTATCTGACGAGTCTGGCGGTCTTGCGCACGGCACTCGGGCGGATGGAGGCCTGGCATGCCAAGTTACTGGATGGTACGCTTGCTGAAGATGATGCGGAAAACTGGGCTGAGATCGCACAAAGATATCGCCGCGAAAGACATGTTCGCGCGCAGGTTGATCGTGTACTTGATGATACGGACAATCTTTCTCCTTCGCGGGCCATCGCTGCATTTTTCGTCAGTCGCTCAATTGGCGATTTGGCGCGGGCCCAGCGCGCGCTGAATATCTACGAGCGTATGCAACCTCCGCCGGAGAGTTACGCGCAACTGGAGGCCTTGCTGAGCTTGTATACCGGATCAGGTTTTGTCGAGGATGCTATCAGATCTCTCGAACAGTTTCTTGAAAGATATCCTAATTCGACAGCGGCCTGGCTGGAATACGGAGCTTTGCAGGCTCAGGCGGGGGACTCACGCGGGGCGGTCAGTTCGGTGCGAAACGCGGTGCGGCATGGCGGGACCGCCGCCAAGCAGCGGGCGCGTGATGATCCGCGTTTTGACCCCGTCAGGGAAAGCTGGGGATTCCGGCGCGCCACGCGGTTCTGATTTTTATATTGAATGCGGGAAGAGGAGAATTCCCAGCCAGTCGCCTCCGCGGTCGGATAACTGCCAGTTTCCATTGCGATTGATAATCAGCCGTCGGCCGTTGCGGCCCAGAATTTCTTCATCCACCAGCAATATTGCATGCCCACTGCTGCCGATTTGCGCGCGTTCTTCCGCATTGGCGGGCCGGCCCGACAGCGCCAGACCGTTCTGGCAGAAGCGCAAGACCATTGGCCCCGCGGCCGGGCTGTCGCTCTGCCACAGTGCCGGATAGCGCAGAAAATAGTCGAGTTCATGTTTGCCGGCATCTATCACCATCTCAAAAGCCACGGGTGTCTGCCGGATGAAATCGAGCATCGTGAAGCCGGGCTTGAATCCTTCGCGCAGGAACTCCAGCGGATCAAGCGCCAGCAGGTTCCATCCGTGGAATACACCGTGATTTGGGGAAGGGTAGCGTTGATGGAACCACTCGGGGAAACGTGAATTGATCACCAGTCCGACTTCGAAATGGAGGTGTGCCCGGCTCATAGGAATAATATGCGCCGGGGTATTGCCGATAATGCCGATCTGTTGACCCGCGCTAACCGGCATTCCCGGAACGAGGTCTTTACTGGCCGATGCCAGGTGGGAATAGAGGGTGTAGACTTCGCCGACGGCATCACGGTGGATCAGGACAATGTAGATGCCGTAATTTGAATTGCCGGCAACGCGGTTAATGTAGGCGACTTTGCCGTCATTTACGGCGTAAACGGGGTCGAGCGGGCGGCCGCGCCGGTCGCGGCGCAGGGCGCGGAGATCGATACCGGCATGGAAAGTGGCGTGACCGGATGATCCGGTGCGAACCGAGCCGTATAGCGCTGATTCGGGGCGACCGGAGGCGGTCGGCTGGAACTCGCCAGATTCAACCCCCTGCAGGATGTTTGTGGCATCAGTTGGGAATGTAAGATTGTTCCAGTATGCAACGGCGGCGGGTTCTTCCTCGAAAATCTCATGCGGTTCTAGCTGTTTGCGGCAGGTCCGCCAGAAGAGCGCCAATGATACCAGAACCAGCGCATAGATGATAATGGCTGAAATGAATTTATTAGAATAACCGGATGTCTTGTTACTGCGGTGTTTCATATTATGGTTACTGCGTCGTTCCGGTTGATTTGCCGGGTAATATATAGCGGTTCTCAACAGTCTTGTATTGATAACGCTCGCTGACCTTCCACCTACGCGGCTTTGCCGACTCCGGCGGACAAGTACTCGGCGAGCAAGAAATTATTCCAACTGGTATTGTCAAAAATAAATATGAGCCCCGTTGGAACAAGAAGTTTGTTGACCAAGTCATTTTGTTCTATACGGGCTCAATTTGTTTTTTTCTGCTTCATTCCTTATTGCAATTTTTTCGTCCGCCGACCAAGGTCAGCGGACGGAGTTATGGCTGTTTCTTTGTGACAAAACAGGCAGGATACGGTCTAAAAGCTCAATGTCCAGTTGAAATAAAACAAACCCGCCGGCATTTAGTTCGCGGGCGGCATTGATTTGCTCAATAACAGATAAAGCATCAAGCTGCGATTCGTCGGCGGTTACCCCGATTCCCGGTACTATGTGCGCGGGTTTGTTTGCGGTTTTTATTGCAGATTCGCAGTTGGCTTGGAATTGCGCCGTGCGGGCGGTGTAAATCATCGGGCATATGAAATCCAATAAATTCTGCTGCAGCCATTGCGGCCAGTCCTGGGAGTTCTCCGCGGCGGATTCAATTGTTGGAAAGACGGCCGCGGAAATTTTCAGATCCGGGAAGTTGCTGCGCAGATGCTGAACGGTTTCTCTTAAGAATGAAGTCATTTCATTGCGTCGAAAAGATTCATAGGCATCGGCGAGTTTTCCGCCGGGTATTACATCCGCGGGCCAGTTTTCCACGGGCAGTGTGTGCTGTTGCTCAAAAGCCCGGCGGCTTGCCGGTGAATAACATCCTCTGCTCCCGGGGTAACGTATATAGTCCAGATGAATGCCGTCAACTTCTGTAGCCGCCAAGGTGGTAAGTTTTTTCCGCAGCATAGTGCGGTTTGCGGGATGCGAAGGACACAGCCATGGCAGGATTTCACCGTACTGATCCATCATCAGCCGGTCTTCCGTACGCAGCCGTTCAAGCTTCGCCGGCGGCAACCCTTCAGCATTAAACAGAATAACCCATGCATGCAGCTCTATCTCATACCGGTGTGCGGCTTCCGTAATATTTTTCAGCAACAGCCGCATCCGGCGGCTGCCTGATGCCGCGGCGGAAATTCCTCCATCCGGCCGCTCGCGCAGCATTCCGGCGGTGGCGACATGTTCAAACACCACGTTAATGCCGTTTGATGAGAGCTTCTGCATAATGCTCTCACGCTGCCGCGCCGGGATGGCTGGACTCCAAACGCCCCTGATTTCATTTGATACAGCCGGTTGTCCGCCAGAAAGCTGCCTGGCCCGGCTTTCGCGTTCACGTATTTCTTTCGTCAGCCGCTCAAGCGTGGGTAGATGATTAGTGTCACTGGCGGCAAGCTGAGCGGCAAGCCACTGAACCGCTGAGGGCGTAGCCAGTGGGGGGATGTGCGAAAACCATAATCCATTAGCTGACTTTACTGCTGCCGGCAGTGATGTGTCCCGGAATCCATCGGTGGTCAGCCAGTATCCGGTAGTGCAGGAAGACTTTCCGTCACCACCCGCCGGCAATAGATGACTGGTAAAATGCGGCATAGAGTCAGGCAGATGCTGAATGCTGTCTTTCACAAATTCAACGGTAGTCCACGGCCGGGGCTGTGATGAATAAGGCATGAGTTTTACATTCAGCAATTCAGCCAGATGGCGGTTTGAATTATAGAAAACCGCGATGCGTCCTGTGTGCTGCTTAACAAATTTCTCCAGCAACTTGATTTGCTGCGGGTCGAGCGCCGGATTATAGGGCAGCACAATCCATCGCAGGTTCTTCAGGTCGAGCGCCTCAAAATCATCGTCAACGATTGCCGCCGGCAGTCCGGCGCGCAGGAAAAGGCGCGCAGCA
>PXDI01000091.1 GCA_003565095.1 PVC group bacterium
CACCGCGCGAACTGGCCGCCAGAACCATTCAGGTGCGCTTCGACCGTTACAGTCCGGGGCGCATCATTGTCTATTACAAGGGCGAGCGCATGGGGGAAGCCCATTGACCATTGACCATAGACAATAGACCATTTTCATCTCGTACTTCGAGAACGTTACCCCATGCATCAAACTTGTAGCTTTCGACGATTGCCCCGGTTGCGCCGGTGAGGGCGTGCACCGTGCCGAGGTGGTCGGTCAGGGCGTAATAGGTGTTGGTAGTCGCCGTTCCGTAACCGGCAGTCATCGCCAGTAAGTTGTCAACGCCCGGACCCCAGATGTAGGAGCGGAGCAGGTTGCTGTCGCTGTCCACGTCGGCGATGCAGTGGATGCCGTCGTACACATGCCAGTTGGTGACGCCTTCATATGCCGTCCATGCGCGGCGTCCGTGTGGATCATATCCGTAGGATTCGACCGCAACTCCTTCTACGGTAACCGCCGTTAACTGGTATTGGCTATTCCATTCGAGTTGGCGCGTTCCTGATACGTCGGTGATGTTGGTAACGCATCCGGCGGTGTTGTATTCGTAGCTGCCGCCGGTCCAGCTCGCAAGCCGGTTGCCGAGTCCGAGGGTGTAGGTGTTTGTGATATTATTAATCACCGTCTGTGTCCGGTTTCCGGCCAAATCGTATTCATACACGGCGCTGTGCGTGAGGGTTTCGGTTGCATCAAAGTGCTGTTCGCCGGTGAGCCGGTCGAGTCCATCATAGGTGTAGACGCGCGTTTCACCGGTGGCGTGAACGACGTTGGTTATCATGTCGGCATCGCTGTATTGCATGGCAAAACTCATTGCGGGGATTGTTCCAGTCCATGTGAGGTTTGTCAAGCGGTCGGTGATGTCGAACACATAAGCCACGCCAATGCCGGACTGGGTGTTTTGCAATGTGGCCACCAGTCCGTTGTCAGGATTGTAAGTCCAGGCAAAGGTTCCGCTTTCGGCAATCAGATTGGTCAACCGGTCGGCGGCATCGTGTCCGTAGGTTCGGGTACCTGCGGGACCGGTGGTATCCGCAAGGGTTCCTACGGGGTTCCAGGCGTAGGCGACATTCCGCGCCGGGCCGTCATCAAGAGTGTGTTCTTCCACTACCCGCATGAAACCATCGTATAGATTGGTAACGGTGATGCCATTGCCGGAAACGGATGCGAGGCTGCCGCCGGGGGTGTAGCTGAAGGTGTTGGTAGTGTCAGAAAATATTTGTGCTGTGGGACGGGCTTCCCATCCGTGGGGCCATTTTTCTCATGTATGTCGTTGCTGTACAAAAAAATGCACCATATCATGCACCAACTCGCAGTTGCGCCCCGCCGTTCCCTGGAAGGGGTGGTTAATGGCTGATTATTGATTCACAATGCTGTTTAGAAACCATTCCACAATTGACTCTGAACGGGCTATAACAACCAGTCAGCGGATCATAATCAGCAGCATTTTGAAGCGTTCATCGGCCTGAACATCGTGCGGGATATTGGCCGGCATGATGACCATTTCACCGGCGCGGGCGGTGACTTTTTCACCACCGATAGTCATGGTGCCGGTGCCGTCCAGAATGTGGACCGTGGCATCATAGGGTGAGGTGTGCTCACTCAGCCGCTGGCCGGTATCGAAGGCAAACAGTGTCAGCGTGCCGGTCTTTTTGTCAAGAATAGTGCGGCTGACGATCGAGCCGTCCGAATAGTCCACCATATTGGCCAGATCCAGCGGTTTTCCTTTGTAATCCTGTGTGTCGCTCATTGTTTTTCTCCTCAATTGAGTTTTTCAGTTTTTACAATATCACCATCCACCGAGACGGTCACTTCTTTTGCGACCAGGTCAGTGCGTCCGCACTGTTCGACGGCGGCCATGAGAATGCGGGTCAGCCCACCGCAGCACGGCACTTCCATTCTGACAACCTGCACGCAGGGGATGGATGGATCGCTCAGAATGGCGGCCAGTTTTTCGACATAGCCATCGGTGTTATCGAGTTTGGGGCAAGCCACCACCACACCCCGTCCGCGGATGAAGCGCCAATGGACATCTGCGCTGGCAATCGGCGAACAGGTGCTCAATAAGACCAGCTCGCGGTTTTTGAAAAACGGCGCCTGGGGCGGTACCAGATGCAGTTGCACCGGCCACTGACCAAGATCCGAGGCGATCATGTGCCCGGCGGGCATTCCGTCGGAACCGGTCGCTGTCGGTGCGGCCGGTGTTTCAGTTGCCGGTTTGAAGCGCATTCTTGATCCCGGGCAGCCTCCGGCGGGGGGCATTTGCGGTGCGGCCGGTTGCTGATGTTTTTCGGCATGCCGGGCGTTGGCCTCATCCATGCGCCGAACAGCTTCAATACCCTCGGTTTGCAGCAGGTATTGGCGGGTGGCCTCGATATCAAAATCGTCCGCCTCGCGTTCGACAATTTTCAGTGCGCCGGTCGGGCAGGTGCCGATGCAGTCGCCGAACCCGTCACAATACTGTTCCTTGACCAGTTTCGCCTTGCCGTCGATCAATTGCAGCGCCCCTTCAGAACAACCGGTGATGCAGTTGCCGCAGCCGTTACACAGTTCTTCGTTGATTTCTATTATTTTGCGTTTCATCGTGTTTCTCCTGTTTGTTGTGCCCGCTCGACGACCTTGGTCGGCGAGCGGAATAATTCAAATAACTTATTTGTAAAATGCCTCAAGAGCCCGGTTTGAGCAACCGAGTTGCTTAACACAGCTATTGCTCGATTCGGGCTCCATTATTGTTTTGTAAGACATATCGTCATTGAAATTCCCTTGTCCGCCGACCAAGGTCAGCGGACGCTTTTTGCTCCTCGAACGTAATAAGTTTTCCCTATCAACCGCTTCCGGCGGGCGTGCCGTTGGTTAATTTTTCAGAATTGTCGCCAGATCTTCATCCGCATTCGTGATTGGAGCGATATTGAACTTATCGACCAGCACATGCAGCACGCTGGGTGTAACAAACGCCGGCAGTGACGGACCGAGCCGGATGTCACGGATGCCGAGATGCAGCAGTGTCAACAGAATGCATACGGCCTTTTGCTCGTACCATGACAGAATCAGTGACAGCGGAAGGCTGTTGACATCGGTGTCGAAAGCCTCCGCCAGTGCCACAGCAATCTTGATGGCTGAATAAGCATCATTGCACTGTCCTACGTCCAGCAGGCGCGGAATTCCGCCGATATCACCGAATTCCATTTTGTTGAAACGGTATTTGCCGCAGGCGAGCGTCATTATAACGCAGTCGTCGGGCACCTTTTCCGCGAATTCGGTGTAGTAATTGCGTCCGCTGCGCGCACCGTCGCAACCGCCGATCAGGAAGAAGTGGCGAATGTCACCGCCTTTTACTGCATCGATCACCTTGTCGGCCACTCCCAGTACGGCATTATGGCCGAATCCGACAGTGATGGTTTTGTTTTCGCCGTTCTCAGTGAAACCATCAGCCGCCTGCGCGGCTTCGATAACCGGGGCGAAGTTGCCGTCGGCAATGTGGGTGACGCCCGGCCATGCGACCAGACCACTGGTGAAAATGCGGGCTTTATAAGTATCGCGCGGTTTCTGGATGCAGTTGGTTGTCATCAGGATTGCCCCGGGGAATTCATCGAATTCACGGGCCTGGTCCTGCCATGCGCCGCCATAGTTGCCGGCCAGATGCGGATGCTTTTTTAATTCCGGGTAACCGTGTGCCGGCAGCATTTCCCCATGCGTATAGATGTTGATGCCGGTACCTTCGGTCTGCTGCAGCAGCATCGCCAGATCTTTCAGATCGTGTCCGGATACGAGGATGGCTTTGCCTTTTAGCGGATTGATGCGTACCGCGGTCGGTTCCGGATGGCCGTAGGAGCCGGTATTGGCGGCATCCAGCAGTTCCATAACCTTCAAGTTCATCTCACCGCACTTCATGTTGTAATCCAGCAGATCTTTCACTGTCGGAGTGGGGTCGGTCAGGTGATCCAGCGCTTCGTGGAAGAAGGTATAGATTGAATCGTCTTCGAACCCGAGAATCATGGCGTGGTCGGCATATGCGGCACTGCCTTTGAGTCCGTATGTGAGAAGTTCCTGCAAGCCGGTATCATCCGCCCCGAGGTCATTCACGCGCTGTTCAATGCCGATGGCTTCGGCCTGTTTGACCATTTCTGCGCGGTTTTCGTCCGGCTGCCAGAGCGCCGGTCCCTGGGGCTGTTCAACTTCCTGCCCGGCGGCGGC
>PXDI01000257.1 GCA_003565095.1 PVC group bacterium
ATCACGGGCGGATAAATGCCGTCGCCGTCAATGATCAGTACCGGCAACGGCGATAATGCGTAGTTGTTATAGTCCGGGCTGACACTGGCAACCGCGTGGTGGACATAGCCGGTGTAGATCATGGTATCGTTGATCACCCCGTCCGTAACCGCGTGCACGGTGACGGTGTGGGCGATGTGCCAGTTGCTTTCGTCAATCACCAGCCAGGCGGGTTCCAGTGTGAGGTTGGTGATGCCCGGTGTCGAAAACCCGATTGTCACCGGGCTCAACGGCTTGGAGTTCAGTTTGATTGTATAGGTGTCATTAGTGCTGCCGCCGGAGGGTTTTTCGGCCACCATCGTGAAGCCGTCGCTTTCGACACGGATAATGCCGGCGATGTCGTTGTCAAGATTGACGACTTCAACACTCACCTGCATGTTCATATAGCCGGCATCGGCGGTATTGGTGCTGATGACGTGAATGTAATAAGTCTGGTTGCCGTCGGCATACAGATCGTCCACACCGGTGACGGTAGCCTGCTGCGGTACGTTCCAGTTTTCGGGGGTGAAGGTCATGGTTTCGGGCTGGACAGTACCTTCGGTCGGGTCGGAGCTGACCAATGTAAGGATTACATCGTCTTCCGGCACGCCTTCTAGTTCCACTGTGAAAGTATCGCTCTGACCGGTTTCAGTGGTTACCAGTCCGGCGGAAGGTTCTGCGATGAGTCCCTTGGTGTCCATGTCCTTGATGGTTACCCAGACATTGCTGATCAGTACATCAACATATTCCGCATCCTCGCTGCTGATGATCTCGTGCATTATTTCGTCATGATGCCAGCCTTCGGGTATGCCGTCCTGGATGGCGGTCACCGTGACGGTCAGCGGGATGTTCCAGTTGGCGGTCGTAAAGGTGTGGTTGGTTGGATTGACCGTCACCTGGCCGAGGGGGGGGGAGATGGCCACGCTCACCGCACCGGTGGGAATGACATCCATGGCAAGCTGGTAAGTATCGGAAGTCGGTCCCCATTCGTCCACCTGCACGCCGCCTTCCGGCTCAATTACCGAGATGGCGTGGTCTACGAGTTGTACATCAACAAGTAAACGATCAAAAACCAGCACATCACCGTCGTGCGCATACAAGCGGAATTCGTATAGCGCCGCATCGCTGTCAAATCCCCAAATAATGTATCCCGGTCCGCTTTCTTCCAGCTCTGCCGGCGGCGTAACCGGTGCAGCCTGTTCCCACCATGATGTGACCGCCCCCGGCGGTACCGGCAGCCCGTCGTCGATCACAACATAATCGAACCGCTGTGTATAGGTCAGCCGGTGCCAGGAAACAAAGCGGTCCTCACCGGCATCCGCCAACGGGGCGACATTCAGCGACCCGATGTCGGTAAAGAGCCTGGCTGACGGCACAACCTGCTTGGGTTGCGAGGCGCTTTCCCAGCGCAGCGAGGCATTGTAGCCCCCGCCGCTGTCATAGTGCTCAACCGTTATCGGATAAAACCGGCCGGCTTCCAGCGCAATTGGCGGGCCTGTCCGTTCGTCATTGCCGTTGGCCCAGTAGTTGATAATCTGCTGACCGTTGATCCAAACACGACCGCCGTCGTCAACCTGCATGAAGAAAGTATAAACTTCTGAGAATTGCGGCATGATGTAACCCGTCCAGCGCACAGAGAAATTCGGTCCGGTAACCGGTGACGGGATATTCCATGACGGCGAGAAGAAGTCAATCTGGCTGTCGATTCTTGAAACCGACTCTCCGGTGAACGGCGGACTGTGCGATGCGAAATACGTGGCATTCAATCCGTTTTGCGGCGGATTGTCTGACAGCAGTACGGTCACCTGATTGGTGGTGGCGGCCATGCCATCGGTGGCCACCAGCCGGAAAGTCCAGGGTCCGCTGCCGGCGTGGGCCGGGAAGGTGACGTAGGTATTGGTCATATGGATATGATCGGTGCCGGTGGCGGTCGGGTTATGGATGACCGGTCCGTCCGTGCCGCTGACCTGTGACCAGGTTGCGGAAATGTAGTCATACGGCGCACCCGGCACGTCGTCGGTAATGAAGGCTTCAAGCACCACCGCCAGCGAGTTGGTCGGCAGATTTACCACATTGCTCTTCGGCCAGATCATATCAATCTCCGGCGGAGAGTTAACCAGCCAGGTGTCACCGATCATAAACAGGTTATCAATATTCCATGCTGCCGCGGGGACTGTTGCGCCCCGGCCGTAGATACGGAAAGTGATGCTGTTGGTAAGGCCTTTCAGGTCAACATCAACAATGTTGCGCTCCCAGACACTGATGATGCCGGGCCAGAAAGGATCGGGCTGAACCGACTCAATGCTGCCCATGGCGAATGGCTGGCCGAATTCATCATGTGAAGTCCTGATTTCCCAACTGGTGGGCCCGCCAGCGGTTCTTTGGCTGTCAAAGCCGATGCGGCTGACATCAAGCGCGTACCAGTTGGTCATGTGCAGCGTAAACTCGAACCAGACATCGGGTGAAACCGCCCAGTTGGTGGCGGAAACCGCCTTGAACGGGTTGCCGGCGGTTTCCGTGACGGGAATGGCGAAGACATTTGTGTCAACCATATAGGCCGCACTGAACGGACTGGCATTGGTGATGTGAATATGCGCGTAGTTAACGGCGTTGGTAAACATATCCACCTCGTGCCAGCCGAGTCCGTCAAAGGTGTCTTCCGTCAGCACTTCCCATTCAACCGTCCGGTCGAACGGTGCATGCGGATCATTATCCCCGCCGGGGAACTGCGGCTTGCGCCGCAGGGTGACGTTTTCGCCGAATTTGTTCGTTGAACCGATCTGGCCGATGCGGTCGAGGACCTTGCTGCCGCGTCGCAGGACAATCACGTCATCGCCGTTGAACTGCAGCGCCCCGGTTTGCTGGTCGGCAAGCTCAAGCAGATTAGAGGCTGCTCCGGTATGCGCAATTACAAACGTTTCGCCCGAAGGCAGGATGCCGTTAAGGTTGATGATGGCGCTTACATCCGTGCTGCCGTTATTGTAGATGAACAATCTGTAGCCCTGAGCGCCAAGATTTACCGGATGATACGATTCGCTGTTATTGTAGATTTCGATGGCCTTGTTGGTGCCGGAGCCTTCAACGTACTCAGATATAAACACGCCCGAAGGTCGGTCAAAGCTGTAGTAGACCGTTGATCCGTCAACCGGGTTGCGCGGATCGCGTTCCTGATAAACCTCCTGGCCGTCCGGCATTCCGTCCCCGTCGGTATCTGGATTGAGCGGATCGGTCTCATGCAGAAACTCTTCATAATTTAATAATCCGTCGCGGTCAGGGTCGGCAGTGCGCTGCCATACCAGCGGGTTTAGGCCGTACTTGATGGTCCACCAGTCCGGCAGTCCATCGCCGCTGGTGTCATACAACTTGGGGCTTGTAAAATACATTGGTGCTGCGGGTACGTGATCCGGATGTCCTTCACGGTAATAAAGCCGGTACGAACCGGTTTCATAACCGTCAATGATACCGTCCCCGTCCTGATCCGGGTCGGTCGGATTCAGCCCCAGCCGGTATTCCGCGATGTTGGGAATGCCGTCACCATCCGGGTCGGCAAACGGATGCCAGACCGGCAGTTGCGGCTGTTCCGTATTGAAGTCCGGATGGCCGGGGCGCATATTCAAATCAATTGCAACCTCCGGATCAAAGTCCGGCCAGTATTGCCGCTGCCACCAGTCGGGGATACCGTCCTGATTGGCGTCGACGGCTCCCATGTCCTCGAAGATGTAGAACCCGGAGGTGCCGGCCGCCAGAAATACCAGATCGTTGCTGAAGGCAGCGGGATGGTTGTGAATGTAGACACCTAGCGCATAACCGGTAAAGTTGGTTTTGAATTCCTGAACCAGATAGTCAGGATTGGTTACCCGCAGATACTCGAATTTGGCAGTCGGGCTGTCATAATTGGCCAGCGCCGCAAAGTTGCCGTCAGGCTTGATGAAGATGTCCCGAGTGCGTGACCCCGCCGAATGGGTGCCGATGACGCTCATGGCCTCACGGACCTCGACATCGACAACCATGAGGTCGAACTCGCCGCTCAACATACAAAACACAGACAAATACACCCGCGTGCCGGATACGGCCATGCTCAAGGCTTCAGGCTCGTTCTCGTCATCAAGCAGCAGCCAGCCTTTCCCATTCCCGGCGTGATCAAAAACAAACATCCCGGAAGAAAAGTCC
>PXDI01000298.1 GCA_003565095.1 PVC group bacterium
AACTCAACACTCATGATCTGGACACCCCGGAATCTGGCAGACTAAACGCGCCCAGGTGCTTTGGCAGACTAAGTGAGCCCCCTAGGCAAGCAGGGGGGCTAAATTACTTTGTCAATTCACAAAACAGGAATTTCAAAATGTTTATTGACGTATGCCGGGGAAGCTGCAAGGATGTGTGTGAAATTATTCACAGTTAGAGTGATTCATGCTGGCCGATCTGTTAATTAAGTAACAAATGGACCATAATCAGATGATTACCGTCAAAACAATAGAGCGGTTATGTCAGTACCGGAGGCTGTTGACCGACGTACAGGCCGAAAGTAAAAGCGGCATTTTTTCGCACGAAATTGCCGAAACCTGTTCAATTACCGCAGTTCAGGTACGCCGCGACTTGATGGATGCCGGCGTTTGCGGGCATCCCAAGCGCGGATACAATGTTACCGAAATGCTCGAACAATTGTCAGATCTGCTTGACAACCCGGCAGGCGAAGAAGTGGTTCTGGTGGGGCTCGGTGATCTTGGTCGCGCTTTGTTGCGTTTTTTCAAGGGCTATCACCCTAATATAAATATAGTAGCCGCTTTTGATGTGGATGCGCAGAAAACCGGCCGGGTAATCATGGGCTGCCGCTGTCATCCGGTCGAAGAGCTTGAATCCGTCATAAGGCAGTCCACAGTGCGGGTGGCGATTATGACGGTACCGGCCGCGGCCGCCCAGACAACCGCCGATCTGCTGGCGGGGGCGGGTATTCGCGGCATCATGACCTTTTCTCCTGTGCCGGTGAAAGTGCCCGATGATATTTTTCTGGAGACAATCGATATTGCCACAGGGCTGGAAAAAGCCACCTATATGGTCCGTCAGATTAACAAAAAAAAGGAGCGAGCCAGACAATGACAACAGTGACAGACAAACCGGCAACCGTGTGCGAAGACGGTCTGCAGGCGGTCTTGAACCGCCATCCCGACAAAGGGCGTGATGCATTGATCCCGCTGCTGCAGGATGTACAGAGCGAATACGGCTATCTTTCTGAAGGGGCCATCACCGTCATCAGCTCATACCTCCAGCTCCCCGCCAGCAAAATTTACGGAGTAGCCACTTTTTACAACCAGTTCCGCTTCAAGGAGCCGGGCAAATATCATTTCATGGTGTGTCGCGGAACCGCCTGTCATGTCAAGGGTTCCGCCCGCCTGCTTGACAGTCTGATCAAACTGCTGAAACTCAAGCCCGGTGAAACTTCACGAGACAAACTGTTCAGTCTTGAGATTGTAGCCTGCATGGGTGCATGCGGTCTCGCCCCGGTGGTCAGCGTCAATGGAGAGTTCTACGCCAAAGTCACACCGCGCAAGTTAGCAGAGATGATTCAGGAATGCCGTGATAAGGAGGCCGCTAATGGCAGCAACTAAGACAGCGAATGATAACGGAAAATGCTGGATGGGGCCCCGCCCCATCAGTGACGCACTTTTGAAAAGCCTGAAAGCCGGACCGTTTACCGCCGCACGCACCGGCGGCAACGGCTCTACTGTAGAGACCGCCGCCAGCCTGCGTCGCGACAAGATTACCCGACCGGTGATCTATATCGGCACGGGAACCTGCGGACTGGGTGCCGGTGCCGCGAAAACGCTTGATGCCGTAAATAAGTTCATCGAGCGCGATAAACTCGACGCGGATGTTGTCGAAGTGGGCTGCATCGGACTATGTCACGAGGAACCGCTGATGGATATCCAGTTGCCGGATCGCCCGCGTTTAAGTTTCGGCGGCGTTACCGCACAGGAGGTGCCGGCGGTTTTGAGCGCCGTACTGAGCGGCAACATGCCGCGGCGCAAGCCGCTGGGGCAGTTCAGGCAGTCAGGGGCAGCGTGGCCGGAGGTCCCGTATATCGATGAACTGCCGTTTCTCGCTACACAGCGCCGGGTGGTTCTTGCCGCCAGCGGCATCATTAATCCCGCCAGTGTTGACGAATACATCGCCTGGGGCGGTTATTCCGCATTGGCCAAAGTATTACACACAATGACGCCACAGGAAGTCTGTGAAGAAGTCAAGCTCAGCGGTCTGCGCGGCCGCGGCGGTGGAGGATTCCCGACCGGCCAGAAATGGACCTTTGCCCTATCGGCCGAAGCCGATCAGAAATACCTGATATGTAATGCCGATGAAGGTGACCCAGGAGCCTTCATGGACCGCGCGGTCGGCGAAAGCGATCCGCACCGGCTACTTGAAGGCATGTTGATTGCCGCGTATGCAATCGGCGCCACCAAAGCCTATATTTACATCCGTGCCGAATATCCATTGGCCATCACACGGTTGAAAGTCGCCATAGAACAGGCGCAGGCATACGGCCTGCTGGGCAAAAACATTCTCGACAGCGGCAATGATCTTGAGATCATTATCAAGACGGGAGCCGGGGCATTTGTCTGCGGTGAGGAAACCGCCTTGATTCACTCAATCGAAGGCAAACGCGGCATGCCGCGCCCACGGCCGCCCTTCCCGGCCGTGAAGGGTCTGTTCGGTAAACCAACTATTATCAACAATGTGGAAACACTCGCCAACCTGCCGTTGATACTTGACTGCGGAGCGCAATGGTTTTCAAGCATGGGCACCGAGGGCAGCAAGGGGTCAAAAGTCTTTGCGCTTTCCGGCATGGTGCGGCGCGCCGGACTTGTCGAAGTGCCGATGGGAACCACCCTGCGGCAGGTTGTCTACGATATCGGCGGCGGCATTGCACATAACCGGCGTTGCAAGGCCGTCCAGATCGGCGGACCTTCCGGCGGTTGCGTGCCCGAAGCACACCTGGATATTCCAACCGACTACGAAGCTTTGAAAAAATTCGGCACCATCATGGGGTCCGGCGGACTCGTAGTGGTTGATGAAACTACCTGCATGGTGGATTTCGCAAAATTTTTCATGGAGTTCATCCAGACGGAAAGCTGCGGAAAATGCATTCCCTGCCGCGAAGGCACCAAGCGTATGCTCGAGATTCTGAATGCCATCTGCCGGCCGCGCCGTAAAGATGAAGATAATGACGCCTTACTACGGATGCAGGGCATCATGCACCTGCAGGAACTCGGTGAAATCATCAAGAGCACCAGTCTGTGCGGACTGGGACAAACCGCACCGAATCCGGTACTGAGTACGCTTAAATGGTTTCGTGACGAATACGAAGCGCATCTGTACGAGCGGCGCTGCCCATCAGGCGGCTGCCGTGAGCTGGTCGGTACGCCCTGCCAGAATGCGTGTCCGGCGGGAACGGAGGTATGGCGTTACGTGGCACATATTAGCCGTAACGAATTTGAGGATGCCTACAAGGTGATCCGGCGGACAAATCCATTCCCTTCGGCATGCGCACGGGTCTGCCATCATCCATGCGAATATGCCTGCCGGGCCGGCACCACTGGCGGTGAAGCCGTGGCGGTGCGTCTGCTGAAACGCTTTATCGTTGACAATATCAACCCGCAGGTTGGTAATCAGGCTGCCGAACCGGCCACTGCCGACGGTGCCCGAATTGCCGTCATCGGAGCCGGACCATCCGGCCTGACTGCCGCGCATTTTCTGTCACTGATGGGACATCGCGTGACGGTCTTCGAAAAGGAGCATAAGCCCGGCGGGATGCTTGAGTCGGCCATTCCGTCCTATCGTCTGCCGCGCGGACTGGTGCGGCGCGAAATGGACTCGCTGCTGAACATGAATATCGAGATGCGTTACGATACAGCTCTCGGTAAAGACATAACCGTTGACGAATTGTTCGAACAGGGCTTCAAGGCTGTCTATATCGCCACGGGCGCTCACCATAGCAAGAAACTCGACATGGAAGGCGAAACTGCCGCGGGAGTGATTCCATCAATGCAGTTTCTCAAGGCACATAATCTACATCGGCAGGAACTGGCCAAGGGGCGCGTCGGCATTGTCGGTGGCGGCAATTCAGCCATGGACGCCGCCCGGGTGGCACTGCGTCAGCAGGGCGTCAGCCGTGTAACGGTGCTCTACCGCCGTACCCGGGACGAAATGCCCGCCTACCCCGATGAGGTGGAAGCCGGTCTGGTTGAAGGCGTTGAACTCGAAGAACTGGTCACCCCGCTGGAATTATATATCAAGGACGGTCGTCTGAGCGGCGCGCGCTTCCAGCGCAACAAACTGGGGGAACCCGACGCCTCCGGCCGGCAGCGCCCCACCCCGATCACGGGCTCCG
>PXDI01000181.1 GCA_003565095.1 PVC group bacterium
CCATGGCCCGGATGCGGCCATCGTCGATCCAGAGCGCGTGCCGGCAGAGCTTCTGCACCTGGTACATGCTGTGCGACACCATCAACAAGGTACCACCGCGTGCCAGATAGCCTTCAATCCAGCGAATACATTTTTTCTGGAACGACTCGTCGCCGACGGCCAGTACTTCGTCGGTGATCAGCAGGTCTGGAGTCACCGAAGCCACCACCGCAAAACCCAAACGCACGACCATTCCGGAAGAGTAGTGCTTGATCGGTTCATGAATCGACTCTCCGATATCGGCGAAAGAGAGGATATCGTCGAGCTTGTTGTCCACCTCCTGGCGGCTCAAGCCAAGAAACGCCGCATTCATGCGCAGATTCTCAAGACCGGTGTACTCGGGATCGAAACCCGCTCCTAATTCAAGCAAGGCGGCGTGGGACCCTTTTCGCTGAACTTGGCCTGTTGTCGCGTGCTGGACTCCTGTGATGATTTTGAGCAGGGTAGATTTTCCCGCTCCGTTCGCACCGACAACCCCAACCGATTGTCCGCGCTGTACTACCAAGCTAATGTCGCTCAGCACTGCAACGCCACCACGGCTGCGCCCTGATGTGAGAAGCTGCCAAAAAGCTTTCAATCGCTGCGACGACTGCACCGATGGCGGATACTTTTTGCCAACATTTTCCAGCCTAAGTAAGCTGTCGCTCACAGGAAATCCTCGAAATGCGGCTCTAGCCTTTGGAATACTGAGACAGCACTCCAAAGGACCGCAGCACTTCCCAGGCAAAGCAAGAAAAAAAGACGATCAGGAAACAATTTCCCCTCGAAGACAGCGGCTCGAATCTCTCCCACCCACCAAGTCAAGGGATTAAGAGCGAGCCAAGGCTGCGCGGCGTCTGGTAATAGTTCAGGTGCGTAAATTATTGGCGTGAGGAAAAACCAAAGCATCAGAAAGGTGGGCAACAAAACTTCCACGTCGCGGATCCAGACTTGAAAGGTTGCAACGACCAGCGCTAATCCAAGTGAGAAAAAATAGAGCGCGAGTAGCAATAGAAAGACGTAAGGCAATCCCGCGAGGGTAAGCTTGATGCCAAAAAGACTCAGGCAAATTAAGATTACGACATAGCCGCCAAGATGTAAAAGGAAAGCCGCAGCGTGACTTGAGAAAGGGAAGAGGATCGCCGGTACAGGCACCTTGGACAGCACGGCAGAGTGCTTGACCAACCCCCCTGAGGCACGAAGAATACCATCTGAGAATGCCAGCCATGGCCATAGAGCCACACTCAACCAAGCGATAAACGGAACATCAAGGTCCTGCGGAGCTCGCGCATCAAAAATAAAACCAAAAACAAGCGTGTAAACTAAGAGAAGGAGGATTGGCGACACGAACAGCCAAATCCAACCGAGGTTGCTACCGCGAATATTGCCTTGAACTTCACGGACAACAAATGAACCTAGCAGAGGAAAGTCTCTGCGTCTAATCATAACAAGTGTAAGTAGCGTTACTTCGCCATGATTGAGCTTAGTCTGCTACTGATCGAACGGACTTTCACCAATTGCCTCGCTTATCGATTCCGTTGTTATATCCTGATCACCACTCAGACCATAGCGGGTCCGCAATTTCTGGATGCTCCCTGGCTCGAAATCCGGTGGTGAATCCTGCAGATCACGCAACAACCGTTCAATCGCCGTTCGTTGATGCCGGTCTTCAGCTATTCCAATGGCTTGCTCACGGGCCTGCTCCCAAGAAAGTTTTTCCGGTTGATGTCTAGCAACGGGAACGACCAGATGCCAGCCGAACCGCGAGCGGACTGGATCAGCCAATTCGCCAAGCGAGGTTTCATCAATAATAGCCCTCACCTGCGAAACAATCTCATTGACCGAAACTTCACGGAAAAGACCAGCATTGTCCTCAACACTGGGGTCGTCGCTGTATTCCTGAGCCAAGTCTTCAATCGACTCCCCCGCCATGATTCGGCCATGTAAGTCGATAGCAAGTTGCATGGCCTCAACTTCACTACGAATCTCGCCAACTGCAATGAGCAAGTGGCGAAAATCAACCGAAGGCGTAGTTACAAAACGGTCTCGACTAGTAAGGAATATTTCTCTTGCGATGTCCTCATAGTCTTCCAACCGAACCGTCTCCAGGAAGTATTCCTGATACATTGAACTTAATGTTTGCTCGACTGCATGGATCAGTTTCGCCTGCGTGAGCGGTTGCTGCAGGAGCCCTGAATCACCCGCGAGGTCCGCCAAGCTCCGACGAAAGGCAATGTTTTGCAGCAGTTGCCCAACCCTGTCGGCAGACATCAGGACCCCTCCCCTGTCCCGTTCTGGAACTCTAGCTGCCAGGAAGGCATCGACATCCATTTGGGTGACGGTAATGTCCGCAATCCGAACAATTGGATCGGACTCAAAAGTCAGCGAATATGATCGGGCCGGAGCGTCTCCAGCGGAATCGGCTTGAACCCAATGCCCAGGCACGACGATCAAGCAAGCGAGCAAAAGAACCCAATGGCCGGATTTCAGCAGGCTGACGGAAATTGAAGACATCTGGTTTAACCTTATCTTGAGCTGTTCGGACGACTAGGGTTCATAAACGGCTGCGCAACTGTAGCCATCAGGATGATCCACGCAGGCGGCGGCGGGTTCAAGCTCCTGAGGATCTGTACCTACGGGTGAGTCCGATGCAATGATATTCAAGAAATAGCGCCGGTCTGGTTCGAGGCTGCAATTTCGACCCGACTCTGGCCCGCCCCATGGCATCGAGGGAGTCACACCAGTCAACGCGAAGTAGCATCCGGTATCGTCATCGACGGCTGCCTTGTTGAAATCGCCGGGACAACTGGAAATCGTGGCAAGCCGACGGGAAAACTGGATTCCCGGCCCCCCAGCGGTACTAAAGATGCTGCCAGTGGCGTCAGGCGCCATGCCTGCTGTCGAAATTTCAATGGCGACGTAGCCTTTTCCATCTACCGCACGGTTGGTTGCAATACGCCGAGTAACACCTGTGACTTCTAAGAACTCGTTTGGCCAGATAGCGTTGAACGACCTACAGTCAGCTGAAGCGTTAAAGCCAACACCTGGCACGAACAAGCAAGATGAATCGCCGGTGATGAGTCGAGGCCAATCCTCGGGCAGAGACCGCTCCGGCCCGCAGTCAGATGCTCGCACGATTGAGACGGTTTCCGTAGTGCGCTCAGAGTCTCCGCCGCTATTTGAGCACACCAAGGAAATGGTGAAGGCACCAGTCGGAGTATCTTCATCCGTTGATATTTCCACGCTGCCGGATGTGTCTTTTTCGCCGGCCCAGCCTGGCAAAGTCCCCGATGCAGTGCAGGTATTGGCGTTGTTAGACGACCATTCAATGGCAAAAGAGTTGCCTTGACTGATTGAGTTTGGCGTCACAGACAAATCCGGCGCGGAGGGAGCGGGACGCGCCGCCACACTGACCGACAATTCACTTTCAACTGTTTTTGCTGCTTCACCACAGACGACAATAGCGCGGTAGTCGCCCGCTGCGGCATCTTCGGACACTGTCGCAGTTGTAGGACCCTGCGTACCGATGTTCGACGATGCCCAGCCGGGCAAATCACCAGTCGCGCGGCAGGCCACCGAGCTGGTCGATGCCCAATCGACTGTGATCTGGTCGCCAGGCCCCGGTTCATCGGACGTCAAAATCAGCCTGGTAAGGCCAATGGCGTCTGTTGAGAAAAAGCATTCGTCCCCTTCGTCCAATATCGCCGCCTCCACGTCCCCACTTGTCAACACGCGTAGGGTTGACGACGGATCAAGAAAGCAAACGGCAGATTGAGTCGGTGACGATATCAGGAGGCGCTTGTCCTCCCCAGCCATCAACAGGGCAAATGGATAAAGCAACAGAACAGATACAAGCAATTTAAACACAGTCGGCTACCGTGGCGCAGGATGATGGTAATTGAGACGTTGATCAGACAGGCACGTCCGGAGAATTGAAGACACTCTTAGGCCAAGTTTCGACGTAGAAGTTCCCGCTTTCAAAAAAATGGGGCCGCGTCAGCGGCCCCATTTCCATATCGCTAGTTTCGAGGAACGCTCTATCAGCTACCCGTGAAACTACGAGTGCCTCGATGGTTGAAGGTCCCGCCGTAGTTGGACAAAACGCCACCGGCAAGTTCTCCGTTTGTGACCGTAGTCGCCTGGAAGCCAACAACAGGCA
>PXDI01000324.1 GCA_003565095.1 PVC group bacterium
CAGGCGGCAGGGGGCAGGAGACTGAAGACCAAAGGCAGCGTCCGCTGAGCTTGCTCGGCGGACAAGAAAATTGAGGTAAAGGAAAAAGTGCTTAAACAAACAAAAATGAGCCCGGTTAGAGCAAGCTTTGGGCAAAGCACTCCTTTTGCTCAATGTGGGCGCTTGACATTTGCTTTCCGGTCGGTTGACTGAATTGTTCCGCTCGCCGAGCAAGCTCGTCGAGCGGAGACAGAGGACTGAAGGCGGGAGTCAGGAGTCAGAAGTCAGGGGGCAAAGTGAACTCAACGCAAACAGTAAATTCGCCGGAAGCTGCCGAAAAGATGCGTAAACTGCTCGAGGTGATCACACGCCTGCGCGGCGAGCACGGCTGCCCGTGGGATAAAGAACAAACCCTGTCATCCTTGAAACCGTTTCTGATCGAGGAAGCCTACGAACTGTTTGATGTGATGGACGGCAGTGACATTTCCGCCCACCGCGAGGAACTCGGGGATGTCCTGCTGCAAGTACTGCTGCAAGCCCAAATCCGCAAAGAACAGGGCGCTTTTTCTTTTGCGGATGTTGCGGAAACTCTTACTGAAAAACTGATCCGGCGGCATCCGCACGTTTTCGGTGAAAGTACCGCAGACAGTGCCGAAGAAGTCATAAAGAACTGGGAGCAGATCAAGCAGGATGAACGCAAATCCGGTGACGGCGACAAATCAATTCTGCACGGGATTCCGCGCAGCCTGCCGGCACTGCACAAAGCCGAACGCGTACAGGCGCGTGCCGCACGCCATGGCTTCGACTGGGAACAGGTGCATGATGTTATGCTGAAAGTTGACGAGGAACTGGCCGAGGTCAAGGAAGCCATGACCGAAAACAATGCGGCCGCCGTCCGCGAGGAAATCGGTGACCTGCTGTTTTCTATTGTCAACCTGTGCCGCTTTGTGGATACCCGCCCCGAGGACGCCCTGCATGCAACCGTTCAGAAATTCACCCGCAGATTCTCGGCAGTCGAAAGAATACTGCAGGAACAAGGCCGCGCATTGCAGGATTGCTCGCTCGCGGATATGGATGATGCCTGGAACGCCGTCAAAAAGGCCGAGATAAAAAAAGCTCCCTGATTCCCCTTTGCAAACACTGCAAATCTGCTATATTTGCAGTATGAAAAACAGTCAACAAATCCAACCGGCCCGGGGCGCAGGCCGCTGGTTTCCCGGCAGCCGCGACAGCCTGCGCAATATGGTCGAAGAATTCATCGACAATGCGCAGGTCCCGCCACCGGCCGGATCCGTAGCTGCGGCCATTTCCCCGCACGCCGGATTTGAATACTCCGGCCCGGTTGCCGGCTACACCTTCCGCGCCTTGCGCGAGGCCGCCAAGGCCGGACACACTCCTGATATTGTTCTGGTGACAGGATTTTCACACCGTGGCAGTTTTCCCGGCATTGCCCTGCTGCCGGGTTCTGCAATCCGGACCCCGCTCGGCGATATTACGCTCGATAACCGCCTCCGGCAGGAAATGCTGGCAGGTTCAAATATAATCTTTGCAGATCAATCACTCCACCATGACGAACATTCTGCCGAAAACCTGCTGCCCTTTCTCCAGATGGCACTTCCGGATACGCCCGTCACTGTCGCAATTATCGGCGATCATGAACCTGACACAATCGATGAGCTAATGACAGTCTTACAGAAAAGCGGTCAGTCACGCAACATTCTGCTGCTGGCAAGCACCGACCTGTTGCACGATCCTGACTACCACAAGGTCACGCAAACCGATCAGGAAACCCTGCGGATGATCTGCGCTCTGGATACCGCCGCCCTCACGGCAAACTGGTCATACACAAACCAGCTTTGCTGCGGAATCGCTCCGGTGCAGTGCGCCATGCGCTGGGCGGCTATGCAAGGATGTACACAAGGCAGCGTTCTGCACTATCGCAACAGCGGCGATGATTTTCCTGAAAGCCGCGGTGAATGGGTGGTCGGTTACGGATCCGTCATATTTACAAAAAAGGGTTCTTCATCCATTTTTACGGGTAATTCTTCAAGACCCCCGCAACCTCGTGTCGCGGGTGAATAAGATTGGCGGCATAGGCGTGCTGTTTACGCCAATCTTCCGCTCATGCCGCATAAAGCGGCAGGGGGCGGCTTACAGAGGATGGCCCACAAAAACATTTGAATAACCTAAAAATGTGAATTTATTAATTTCATGCTGGAAATCTGACGGATTCCGGTATATTAAAATCAATTGATGGAAAATCCGTTTTTATGACAGTACTTACAGGAGGGGTTACCCGTAAAAATGCCGGCAAAAAAGAATTCTAAAAGTCGTTACCGCCGTATTCTGCTCAAACTCAGCGGCGAAGTCCTGCAAAACAAGGAGACCGGGCTTAGTATTGACCCGGATGTCTGCCGGCAAATTGCACAGCGTATCCTCACCGTTCATAAGATGGGAGTCCAGATTGCCATAGTTGTCGGCGGAGGCAACATCTTCCGCGGCGGCAGCGGTGAAGAAAAGGGCATTGACCGCAGCAGCGGCGATTATATGGGTATGCTGGCTACCATCATCAATGGCCTGGCCCTGCAAAACGCCATGGAGCAGATCGGCCTGCAAACACGGGTGCAAACGGCTATTTCAATGCAACGCGTGGCTGAACCGTTTATCCTGCGCCGCGCATTGCGCCACCTGGAAAAAGACCGCGTTGTTATTTTTACCGGTGGTACCGGTAATCCTTATTTTAGCACGGATACCGCCGCCGCGCTGCGCGCCAGCGAAATCGGCGCAGATGTCCTGATGAAGGCCACAAAGGTTGACGGAGTATACTGCTCCGATCCAGTCAAAAACCCCAAAGCTAAACGCTATGATACCCTCACCTACCAGGACGCGTTAACCGGATCACTAAAGGTTATGGATGCGGCCGCATTCTCGCTCTGCATGGAAAACAATATCCCAATAGTAGTTTTTAACTTTTTCAGTAAAGGCAGTATTGAAGCAGTCGTCTCAGGAAAAAAACTGGGAACGCTTGTAACCGGTAAAAAGGAGAAAAGGTAATATGGATACGCTTGATGACATCATGCTTGATATGGAAGACAAAATGGACAAGACCCTCAGTCTGCTCCATGAGCAGTTTTCAGGAATCCGCACCGGCAAGGCTTCACCGGCGCTGGTTGAAAATGTGCAGGTAAGCTACTACGGATCAATGACCCGTATGCGGGAACTGGCATCAATTTCCACTCCGGAGCCGCGGCTGATTGTAATCAATGCCTATGACCCGACCGCTCTGCCGGAAATCGAGAAAGCCATCAAAGCCGCCAATTTGGGTGTCAACCCAATGAATGACGGCCGTGTCATCCGTGTACCGATCCCCGAACTGACCGAAGACCGCCGTAAGGAGATGACCAAACTTACTCGCAGACTGGCCGAAGATGCGCGGATTGCATTGCGCAATGTGCGGCGGGAAGCCAATGACCACATCAAGCGCATTCAAAAGGACAGTGTCATTACAGAGGATGAGCGCGACAGAGCTCTTGATGACGTGCAGAAAGCCACCGACAAACATATAGAGAAAGTCGATAGCGAACTGGCTGACAAAGAAAAGGAAGTGATGGAAGTCTGACAGTATGCCCTGCCCGCTGTTAGCGGAAGAGAATTGCTGAGAATACAGTTACCAGGGCTTGACCGGCGTTTGTTTTTTGTGCTAGCTTGCTTTTAGAGCACTTAAGGAGTAGTTATGGCTAATGAAGAAACCAGTCCCGAACAAGCGGCGGTACCGCCCAAACTGAACCTTAAAGCCAAGGTTGCGGCACCGCAGAAAGATGAAACACCACCGGCTGCTGAGAACAAACCGGAAGCCGCACCGCCTGCTGAAACAAAATCCGGACCATCGCTCAACCTTGCCGCGGCCGTAGGACTGGACAGCGATGACAAGCAGCCAGCTGCCGCTGCGTCACCGCAGCCAGCCGCAGCAGCGCCCGCCGCAACTCCCAAGCCTATAGCTGTAACACCACCGGCACCGGCCGTAACCGGAAATAAACCGCTTACTATCAAGCCGCCCGCGCCCGCAGCACAAGCCGGTCCGAAACCATTGACCATCAAACCGCCGGCCGCCGCCAGCCCGGCCACCCCCAAGCCGTTGGCGGTAAAGCCACCAGCAACCGCAGCACCCGCCA
>PXDI01000011.1 GCA_003565095.1 PVC group bacterium
ATAGGCGTCCACGCCGCCGAACTCCATCGAACGGGCCAGCTCGTGCGGGTCCTGCTTCGAGAAGGTGTAGCTGAAGTTGTGGGTCACGAACTGGGGCCGCTTGATGTGCGCGCGGATGGCGTTGGCCTGGTTGTCGAAGTAGTTCTTCCAGACCTTGGTGATGAAGCGGCGGAGCGTGGCGACCAGGCAGGCGCTCTGCGGTTTCAAGCCCATGGGGATCTGGCGCCAATCGGTGTATTCCAGGCTCCAGTAGGCGTTGCCCCAGCGTTCGTTGAGCGCCGCGATGGTTCCGAACTGCTCGCGGCAGTAGTCCTGGAATTGCCGGCGCGTGTCGGCGTCGTAGGAAATGTCGGCAACCTCGTTGTCAACCTGCCAGCCGATCACGGCTGGGTTGTCGCCATACCGCCGGCCCAGGGCATCGGCCAGCCGCGCGCAACGCTCCAGGTACTTGGCCGAGGCCGGGTTGAAATGCTGGCGGATGCCGTGTTCCATGCGTTTGCCGTCGGGCAGCACGCGCAGCACTTCCGGGTAACGTTCGGTCAACCAGATCGGTGGGCCCGCCGTGGGCGTGCTCATGACAATCGCGATGCCGCGCGCGTGCGCCAGCGACACCGCCTCGTCCATCCAGTCGAATTCGAAACGGTCCTCCGCCGGCTCGAACCGGCTCCAGGCAAACTCGCCCAGGCGCAACACATTCAGGTCGGCCGCGCGCATCAGATCGAGTTGCTCGTCCCATCGCTCGCGCGGTGTTTGTTCCGGATACCAGACGGTGCCAAAATGCATGGGGGGTACCTCCATTGGCAAAGGGTTCACTTCGCAAGACTCGCGGCGATGTCTTTGGGACGCGATGACGGATTCCAGTCGTAAGCAACCTTCGGATCGCCGATACAGTAGAGATGCGCCAGGGCCCGGATGAACAGCCGGTTACCCGAAGGAAGCATCGCCGTGTTGGAATAACAGGCATGGGCGTGGCGGGCACCCCAACAGCCCCAGTACGGCACGGGGTGCGAGGGCGTCAGGGCGAGGCAGGGGGTGCGAGGTTTGTGGAAGTCCGGCGTCTGCCGCACGAACTCACGGGAAGTCGCGTTCATCAGTATCGACCTTCTGTCCAGGCGGTCTCGTACATCGCGAGGATGTTCGCGATGGGGGTGATGCCTTGCAGGTTGTGGCAGGGGGCAAGGATGTAGCCGGTGCCGTCGCTGGCCAACGCCTTGATGCAGTGACGGACTTCCGCCCGCACATCGTCCGGCGTACCAAAGGGCAGAATCTCCTGGTTTTCTACGGCGCCATGGAAGCAGATCTGCTTGCCAAACTCCGCTTTCAATTCGCGCATGTCCATGCCGGGACAACGCCACTGGACCGGGTTGAGGACATCAATCCCCATCTCGACCAGCAACGGGATGAACGGCCGGCAGCCGCCGTCGTCGTGATGCATGACCTTAATTCCGAACTCATGCGCCAGCGCGATCATTTTCTTGTGCCATGGCGCGTAGAACTCCCGATAGAGCGGGACGCTGATCAGCGGCCCGGTCTGACAACCGAGGTCGTCGGTCACCTGGGTCAGATCAATCAGCCCCGCGCATTCCTCGAACATTCGCCGATGATACGCGAGAAAGAACTCCGAAATCCGGCGCACGATCTCGTGCGTCAACTCCGGGTCCTCGACCGGATCCATCAACGATTGTTCCAGACCGCGCAGCAGGTTGTGGTAGTAGAATGGCGCCATGTAGCCGCAATCCACCGCGTGCGTCTGGCGACCCTCCTCCGCCTTGGCCCGCATCTTCGAGTAGTCGAACCACTCGACCCGCGGCCAGGCATACCGGTCGAGGTCGTCAATCGTCCGGGCGCTGGCCAGCGGCGAGAAGTACTGTTCGTTGTAGGTTCCACCGGCATGGGAGATTTGTTTGCAGCGCACGCCCCAATAGTCCACCGACTCATCCGCCGGCAGGACCGGCAACCTCGGCCCGATGTACTCGGGATGGGTCCCAATGAACCCATCAATGTGCAGCGCCGCCTTGATGTCGGTGCCCTCGCCGAAATGAGCGCGCAGATTGGCCCAGACCTCCGACGTGGCCCAGATGTCTGTCGGGATGCGATCCACCGGCTGGTGGTTGATCGCGGCCAACATGCGTTCCCGTGCATTCATGCTTTCCGCGGTGAGGGTGAGGTTCTTGGACATGTGGTTCTTCTTTGGATATTGGGTTCATGCTGAAGACTTCTCTCGTCACAGTTGATGGCAGTTCCGTCTCATCCAAGTCCCAAAGTCTGCAAACCGTCGATATCAATTGCAGGACCATCCAATTCCAAAACAATAACCGTATCAAGGATTGCGCGCTCGGGTTCAGAAATCATGATCCGCAGAGCGTTCCCTTCACGGCGTGTGATGACAGGTCCACTGCCCAAAAGTCGGCAACTCAGTACCCGATCGGCCACGTTCGGTACCACGAGTGAGGTTGAACCCAGCCAATCGAGTACATGTATATAGATCCGTGATCCGACATTGGTGCAGCCAACCGCACAGCGTGATCCCTTTTGACGAAGGGGGCTGCCACCAAACATTTCCGGCGCCATGGTCCGTGGGCCGGCAGTCTCGGTCTTTTCCACCAAGAGTGGAGGGCAGGGTCCGTGATTTGTCCCCACGATGGTTTCGCCATGCGTGCGCATCCAGGCTCCGATTTCCTGAAGGCGTTCTACCTGGGCCGGAGGGATCCGACCCAGGGAATCTGGTGTGACGTTCAGGGTCAAGTTGCCACCGCTTGTCGCCGCATCAACGAGGTTGTTGATGATTGATTTCAACGGTACTGCCTTACCAAACTCATACGACCAGCGTCCTCCTTGAATACAATCCATGACCTCGAACGGAGCATCGCAGGTCATCCGACTCCGATATTCGCCAGTCACAATGCCTGAGTTTGCCGTAGAACCCTTTTTGTTGCGAAAATACGGGACGACGTGTTCAATACATTCGTAATCACCAATGGACCAAGGAGTGCTACGGTTTTGAATATGATGGGGGCAAAGGCGACGTAATTCCTGGTAAAATGTGGGCCACGATGGATGCTTGCAGACCGGCGACCAGAAATCGAAGGCAAGAAAATCCACAGTTCCGTATTCAGTCATCAACTCTCGCAGGTGTTCTTGCATGTAGGCGGCGTACGCATCCCAATCGCCAGCGCGAGAGGCCGGATGCCACCAGTCGGTCGGCGAATAGTACCAGCCCAGGCGCATCCCCGCTTTGTGGCAAGCATCGGCAATTTCACGACACACATCACGTT
Organism: PVC group bacterium; assembly: GCA_003565095.1. GTDB lineage: Bacteria > Verrucomicrobiota > Kiritimatiellia > UBA8416 > PXDI01 > PXDI01. The sequence continues at coordinate 3,276 of PXDI01000011.1, forward strand.
TGAATGGCGTATTGGTGATCTTGTAGTCGCTGGTCTTGGTATCCCACATGGCAAAGCCGTCGTGGTGTTTGACAACCAGAAGCATGTAGTTCATGCCCGCAGCTCGGGCCAGCGAAACCCATTCATCGGCGGAAAACTCCACCGGGTTGAACAACTGGGCCATACCCTCGTAGGCCGCCATGGACAGACCGCGTTCCTGCACCTCCCAGATCGGGAGTGTCTTGGCCAATTCCTGGTATTCACTCAGCGTCTGTGACCCCTTCTTCATCACCCAACTGATCTCGGCCGGAGCCACGGTGCAGTGGTTCCAATGAATGAACATACCCAGGCGGGCGCGCTCGAACCAGGCGACATCCCGGGCCGCCGCCGGCGTCGGATAGGTCCCCTGCGATTGCAGGAATGGCTCATACAGAGGATAGGGGACACCATCTTGCGGATTGGTCGGTGTATTCATGTCTCTTCCTTTTCTCCCGCACAGTTCCTGCGCGTGTTGCAGGGCATCGCCTGTTGGTTTCCACTTAAAATCAGAGGTTGTTTTCATGTTCTTTGCGGATCAGGGTGAGGTCTTGCGCACATCCCAGCAATAGATGCCATCCTGCTGGCGCAGGAAGATGCGCCCGTCAACCAGCGGATAGAAGATGGGATGGTGGTAACTGGTAGTTCCACCGCCGAAGGGCGGATTCCAGGTTTTGTCGGTGAATGCGACCACAGATCCATCGGCGGCGATTTTGTAAGAGCCGCAACTGATGCCGCCGTGGGTGCCGTCCACCCGTACCAGTACCAGATCCTCGATAACCTGCATGTAACCGCCATTTAACGGCCGGGGGCCCTTGGCCTG
>PXDI01000263.1 GCA_003565095.1 PVC group bacterium
AATCCAACCCCCGCTACCAAATCTTGAAGGCCGGAACATGCGTTCCGGCCTTTTGTTTTCGGTTTTTCTGGGGTTTCGGTGCGACAGACTGAAAAAGGGCCAAATCCGAGAACCACTGCCAAATAATCCGCCAAAGAGCGCCGGGGCATCCGATCTCCTGTCTATTCCCGGATCATGTGGCGGACGTGTAGTCCGGCAGGCGCTCCCAAATGTCGATAAATACGTTGTGATAGATCGAGCGCCAATCGTCGCAGGATCAAGGAATAATGTGAATTACTCAAGCGAATGCGAACACGTCCACTTTCTCGCGCCGCGTGGGTCGTTTCTTGCCGTGTACCATGTGGCGGATGGCTTCGGTTGTTTCACGATTGAACGTCGCGTCGCCGCAACGGTCGCAAACGCGTGCCGGGATGTCTTCCACCATGACCAAGTGACCTTCGATGTGAAACACTTCCTCAACCTGCCGGTTGTGAAACGTGTCGTTGCCACAAACGTTGCATTTCATGTTGTTCTCCTCCGTATCCTGTATTCAATCCATTCCGCCGGATTTGGCTCGTAAAGCGTGATGATTTTTATGATGTCGGAACTACTATAGCACACTTGAAGATGTAATGGGCGATTATTTCGTGTAATTCCAAGTCCAAGGCAGCTCGGGGAATACTTGTCTTCAGGATAGTCCTCTATGATGTCCAGGGCTTCGCCCCCTTCCCGTATTTCGGCATCACTGATGTTGCGTTCAACCGCCCTTTTCAAGGCATGTCTGCTGAACTCAAAGCGCCCTTCCTGCAATAACAATCGAATATCGTCAATGTTCATACGTCCCCCGCTTCCGCTTGGTTCAGGGCCAAGAGCCGTTCAAGGATCGCTTCGTCTGATAGGTCGGCGGGCCAGCCGTAGGCGGCGGCGGCCGTCTTGCGCCCGGTGGTCAACAGGCGTTCAACGGTCGCTTTGGTCTCCGCCCACTCCCGCCGAAGCGGAGCCATGACTACGGCGTCAACCACGAGTTCAATGTCTTCGCGGCTGGTGAAGTGCGCCCCCAGTTGGGCGCGGGTGTTGGGGTCAAGGCTGCGTTCAAACAGGGTGCCGAAAATGGAAGGGTCAACAGCACTCCAATCGAGGGACGCGGCAGCGGCGATGCGTTTCACGTCGTCGGTGGTCAGGTCAAGGACGGTGCGGCTTGTCCCGCCGTAGCCTCCAAGCGGAGGCGGATCGTCAAACAGGTTGCCGTTGAAATGCCGGATGGGTTCAAGGCCGAAGTCGCCGCCGCCGTGTTTCGCCGCTCCCTTCTCGAAGCAGAAGCTCTCGCCGGTCGGGTCGGCGGCGGCAGGGGTCGGATGGCCGAACACGTTGCACAGGTCAATGAAGTGTTCCTGTGCGGCGGATCGCTCTTTCAACTCCACCTTGCGCCACTTGGTTATGAACTCGCATATTGTCATACGTGCGGAAAAGGTAGCATTTTCGGCGGGTTAGAAACAAGCCGGAACGTCCTGCAACGCTTTTTCAGGATGTCGGCGTCAAAAAGGTGATGATCTGGCAGCAGTCGCGCATACGGCGGATAAGGGGCTCTCCGCGGTCGGCGCGTCCCTGTTCGGTCATGCGGGCAAGCAGAAGTTCGCCGGTTGTGTTCATGGTGGCTATGATCGGCTTCAGGTGCGCGACCCGGCGCTCGAAGACGGTCATTTTTTTTCCTTTTTTATGCCCGCCACTTTTCCAGCCATCCCTGGGCGTTGCGTCCGGGACAAATGCTTGAACCAAGCTCAAGATGACCATAAACCCGATGGCGTTTGACTGCATAAAAATCACGTGCCGCCGACAGCAAGCGGTCAAGACCGGCGGACTGGGCATCTGTTATGGTTTGCTGTTCAAAATTACCCAATAGTGCAATACCCAGGTTTCGCTCATTCTGTCCACTTACATGCGCACCCTCAAATTCAAGTGAACGACACTCCCAGACGGTTCCGGCACCGTCCACGGCAAAATGATAACCAATGTCGCCAAAGCGTCTTTGCCGGTGAGCATGCTGCACATTATCCAACAGGTAAACCACTGAATTACGCGCCACATCATACACTTCACTGCCAATATGGTGGACAGTAATCCGATCAAAAAAATCCGCCCGCCGTAACCTTGCGTGATTAACCGCTGTAACGCACCACTCAGAACGGCGCACAAGCTTTACCGCTTTTGCAAAGAAATCCAGCCCCGAAGCGGTCATCAATGGCTTCTTGACCGCCGCATATGACATTCCCGGGAGCCCCCCGCAGGCCACCCCGGCCGCAGCAAGCAAAGATCCGCGCAAAAACGTACGGCGGTCACAAACCGAATATGGCAGATTCATATTTTCCATTACTGATCCAGATTAATCACGTCAGGAGCCCGCTCCCAACCCCGTTCAGACTTCAATTTATCCAGTTTTATGCGGCAGATGTCAATAATTTCGTCGGATAACATTCTGGCGCGCCGGGACCTGCGGCCGATGTCAAGCAGACCCTCAATGCTGCGGCAGACATGACGTAATCCGAGCCCGCCACTACCAGCCGAGTCATCCCATACATCCGCCATCGCATCCAGAATCATAACCAGACTGTTGAAGAACAAAAGCTCCAGCGGAGCCCGGTCACCCAGAGTAATCTGCTTCAGATCCAGAATCCATAACTGGTGTTCTCCGGTTATGACCCATTCTGCCGGCTTTACCATTCCGCTTCCAAAGATATATAGCCTGCGACCGGCGTTCTCCTGGCCGATTGATTTCAATGCCTGAGATGCAAGCATCACCAGATACCCGGCATCAACGCACTCAACAGACTCATACTCATCAAGATACAACTCAACCGCTCGTGCAAGTTCACGCGTCTCTAAATCAGAAAGCGAGAGTGAATCACCGCACAGCGCTTCAATTTCGTCAACAATATGCCGCACAACCGTAGACTCTTTACGATAAGAACCGCGACTGTTCCCAGGGATCAAGATCATATCTTATGCCCCATCATGTCTTCAATCGCACTAAGAAACTGGTTTACGTCTTTAAAGCGCCTGTAAACAGAAGCAAAACGCACATAGGCGACTTCATCAAGTTTCTCAAGCCTGTCGATCACCTTCTTGCCGATAACCTGACTCGAAACATCCCGCTCATACTCACCTTCCAGCTCTTCAAGAATACTGTCAACCAGCTTGTCGATCTGTGCTCCGCTGATCGGCCTTTTTTCACAAGCCCGAATGATGCCCCCGGCAAGTTTATTACGATCAATCTCCTCATGGCGGCCATCCCGCTTGGTAACCCGGAGCCGGGCGCGGACAATTTCCTCATAGGTGGTGAACCGGTGCCCGCAGCCAACACACATGCGCCGACGACGAATCACCATTCCGTCACCTGATGCCCGGCTGTCAATAACCTTGTCATCGTCATGCGAACATTTTGGACAGCGCATTATTGCTCCGGTCGGAAATTATGATACGAGCAGTTTATTAACAGCCGTCAGTATTTTATCAGCGGAATTGCCGCGGACAAACCGGTCAATTCCACTGCCCGCTCCGGCAAAATTAATATCGGGCAAATCACTCGAATCCTCATCATACAGAATCACTGGCACATCACGGGTATTGGGCATTTGCTGCAGAATGCCGGCAACAGCATCACCGTTCATGTTGGAAAGCACCCTTTTCAAAACAATCACATCCGGCCGTTCCACAATAGCTTTCTCTAGAACTTCAGGACCGTTGACTACGGTGCTGACAACAAAATCAGCCCCGGTCAAACCCGCAACAAGTGCCGCGCGTATGTCGTCTTCATCTTCAGCCAGCAGCACCTTGCGGCGCTCCGGCTGCCTGGTTCCGGATGCAGATTCATTGGAACCAGATGTCAGAAAGATAATCCTTCCCACTTCCATAAGAAGATCTTCCGGATCACAGGGTTTTGCAACAAAACCATCCACATCAACATTTGCAAAGAACTCGGCCATGTTTGCCCTTGCCGTCAGCACCAGCACCGGCCAGCGCGGTTTGCCGCTGTCATCAGAAATTTCTTTAAGAAACCCGACACCCCCCATCCCCGGCATACTCATGTCCAGTATAATCAGGTCCGGAGTCATTCTTTTGAGTCTTTTCAACCCA
>PXDI01000026.1 GCA_003565095.1 PVC group bacterium
ACAAACCTCGTCCTAACGTTATGGGAGTCCCCTGTCTACTCGAAAAAAGTATGAAAACGAGATTGGCGTAATTTTGAGCTATGGGTAGGGCAACGGAGGGATTAGGGATTAGGGATTAGGCGTTAGGGAGAAGAACAATGTGAAGGAGTTGATGGTGTACATCAAGGCATACCGGGTCGGCTATGGAGTTCTGCGGCTATCTCAGCACTGAAATGCACGCAAAGCTCACGTCCCTAAACACAGAGGTCGGCAAGATGCTGCGATCAATGCATGAACATCCGGAGAAGTTCCTAGCGCCTAACGCCTAGCGCCTAACTCCTGGGGGAGAAAAACCAATGAGCTCCAAGTACTTGATGAAACGACGACTAGCCCCAAGACTGGGGCGCAATTATTGACAGAACGTAAGAATAAACAGGGAGTTGGTAAATGAGTAAAAGAATGTTATGGGCTTTGCTGTTGATCGGGTTGACTGTGCTGGTGTTGATATTCAATACCGGCCGGGATACAGTAAACTTGGTGTTGTTTGATGTGCGTAGCGTTAAGGCGGTTATTTATCTGGCATTCACCGGTGTGGGTGTTGTTATCGGTGTTTTGATGCGCTAGCTCCGGCTGGATGGTGGCGTATGCATATTGAACTAAAGGACGGTGCGCGCTGGCTGGAGCGGGTTGAGGTTGCCGCCGGGTTCGGCGAACGTTTAAAAGGTCTGCTCGGTCGTGACGGTCTGCCGGTTAAAACCGGAATGTTAATAGTCCCCTGTTCCAGTATTCACACGTTTTTCATGCGGTTTCCGATCGACGTTTTTTTTCTTGGAGCCGAAGACGGGGAGCCCTTGAGTCATGCTGGGCGACTGCTGCCGCGCACAGGCAGCAAGATGCGGGTTGTCTCAGCGCGTTACAATCTGCCGCCATGGCGGATGGCCTGGCCCTTCAGTATGTCTGTTTCGGCGGTACTTGAGACCGCCGCCGGCAATACCCATATCCAGCGCGGGGATGTGCTTGAGTTTGTGAATGATTAATCTTTCCGTGCCAGGAGATACAGAAAGACCGGACCGCCGATGATGGCGGTGATGATGCCGGCGGGGATTTCCGTGGGGGCGATTACGGTGCGGGCGATGCCGTCACAAACCGCCAGCAGGGTGCCTCCCAGCAGAAAAGCGCCCGGCAGCACAACGCGGTAATCATAGCCGCTGATATTTCGGACAATGTGCGGTACCACCATGCCGATAAACCCGATCGGACCGGCTACCGAAACACAGGCGGCAGTCGCCAGGCCGGCTCCAATAAATGTCAGCTTTTGCACCCGCGCAACATCCACCCCGTGCCCGAGCGCCATCTCCTCACTGAAGGCCAGATGATTGTATTCACGCGCCATACTGCCCAGCAGCAGTAATCCGGGCAGCCCCAGCACCAGCAGGGAGACTACCTCGCGATAGCCGATTACATCAAAGCCGCCCATCATCCAGCGGTGGAAGGAGACCAACTGAAAAGGTGAAACAAAGTATGCCATCAGCATCATGATTCCGCCCGAGACAATGCTGATGGTAACACCGGCCAGCAGCAGCGTATGTGTGGTGATTGTGCCCGGGCGCTGTGCAAAGCTCCAGACCAGCAGCATTGCCCCGGCGGCACCGAGCAGGGCAAAGCCCTGTACGCTGTTGAACGGCCCCAGATTTATGTTTATGGCCGGAAAAAGCTGTCCGGCAAACGCGCCGATCGCGGCTCCGCCGGAAATGCCCAGTGTCCATGGCTCAGCCAGCGGATTGCGGAAAAGCACTTGCAGTGCCGCGCCGGTCATTGCCAGTGCTCCGCCGGTTATAATTGCCAGCAGAATGCGCGGTAGCCGCTGGCGCAGTAGAATAAGTCCGTCTGCGGTGCTGTCTCCTTGCAGGTGCAATAAAACCTGCTCCCAGCTAAGCTTTTCCGCACCGATCCACGGCAGCAGCAGTAAAACCGCTATGCATAACAGCAAATATATCAGAATAAAAACATGTGCGGGGATGCTGGTTCTTTTGCTATGCATGATTAACTCTGGTTGCCCTCTTGACGTTTTTCCGCCCGGCGCGCCACCACCATTGGCACCCCGCTTTCGGGATGCGCGCGTACCAGCAGATCCTCGCCGTAAGTCTGCTCCATGAGTTCCGGGGTGATGACCTCTGCCGGAGGCCCGTCGGCGGCAATCCGGCCGGCATGCAGCATAATCAGGCGGTCGGCAAATAAAGCGGCCAGATTGATGTCGTGCGTAACCAGAACAACCCGCGGGCCGTTGTTTTCAAAACCGGCGATCAACCGCATAACAGCGGCGGCATGATGAATATCGAGCGAAGCGGTCGGCTCATCCAGCAGCATTAACTGCGGCTGCTGGGCAAGCACGGCGGCGATCATGGCGCGTCTGCGTTCTCCGCCGGATAAATGTGAAAGCGGCCGGTTCTGCAGTTCGTGCATGTCAACCGCATTCAGTGCGGCGCAAATTGCCTGCCGGTCTGTGTCGGTCAGCGTTCCGACCCAGCTCGAGTGAGGATAGCGCCCCATAGTTGTGATCATTTTTACAGTGTAGTCAAACAGCGGCGGTGTTTCCTGCGGCAGAAAACCGATACAGCGGGCAATTGACCGGCGCGACATGCCGGGCAGTAATGCGTCGCCAAGGCGGATGCTGCCGCCCAGCGGTGTCAGAATGCCGGCGGCCAGCCGCAGTAATGTGCTTTTACCTGATCCGTTGGGCCCGACGATACAGGTAATCCGCTCATTTCCCAGCTCCAGTTCAGGAATCGACAGGTTCCACCCGTTCTCTCCATAGGTGAAGCATATCCGGTTGAAATGAATAAGGGTTCTAGTCATGGAATCTATCCGGGTGAATGAGCCGTGCAAGATGCTCCGCGGCCTCGACAACCCGCGGGCCGGGAATGAGCAGAAGCTGTTCTTCAATCAGATATATGCGTTTATTGGCAACTGCGGGAACCGTATCAAAAGTATGCCAGTCATCCAGTAGCATCCGGCGTGCTGCCGCCGGCAGCCCCGGTGAATGCACTTCAATGATCACCTCAGGTGCGCGGGTCAGCAGGCTTTCCTTTGATATCTGCGGATAAGGTCCGGTGGCATCCTGGAAAATGTTGCTGCCGCCGGCTAATGTAATCAGTTCGTCAATAAAAGTGCGCGGGCCGACGGTGGCGATTCCGCCGAGATTGCCGGGGGTCCGTCCCATTACCAGCATGACACTCACTGTCTCAACCGGTTCTATTCTCTCGCTAAGACCCGCTATGGCGCCGGTCATGCTGCTGACCAGTTCTGCTCCGCGTTCGGCGGCACCGAGCTTTTCGGCTATCTCGGCCATTGATTTGAGAATATTGTCTAAATCATCCAGATTTACGCTGTGGAAGCGGATATCATATTCGTTGGCAAAAGCGGCGAGGGCGGGGTGCTGCCCCTGAGTGATGATTAAATCCGGCTTCAGGCGCAGCAGTCTTTCCCGGCTGGGGTTCATCCATCCGCCGATCTTCGCAACATCTAAAGCTTCAGACGGGTAGGTGGTGTAGTCGCTTACTCCGGCGACACGTTCACCGCAGTCTAATGCAAACACAATTTCGGCAACCGCCGGGGAGCCGCAGATGATCCGTTGCGGTGACCGTTCGGCGCTTTGTGCCGGGGAGTGGTCGCTATGGTTGCCGCCGCAGCCGGTAAGCCCCGTCAACAGTAGGCAGAAAAACAGATAAAGCTTTAGTGAAATATTCATGATTCAGGCAAATGCATACCATAGCCTCACGTTGCATTCCATAAAAATCAGGAAACTGCTTTTATTTTGCAATTTGGTCACAGGATTTTTGCCCGCTCGCTGACCTTGTGTCGGCGAGAAAGAGAATATTTACAAACAACACTGGGAATAAATATACGAGCCCTTTTGGAGCAAGAGCTTTGCTAATCACGTTATCTTGCTCCATGCGGGCTCAATTCTTTTATTGACCATTGCTTGCTTATGAATCTTCTTGTCCGCCGACACAAGGTCGACGGACGCTTGAGTGCTTTTATTTTGCAATTTGGTCACAGGCACACTAATTTACTGTTTAATTATGAAA
>PXDI01000171.1 GCA_003565095.1 PVC group bacterium
CCGCCCCCGTTCGACGGCCTTGTGCCGTCGGGCGGAAGGATCTCGGCTGTGGCACGCGGCCGCCACCGTCCCCGCTCGACGGCCTTGTGCCGTCGGGCGAAAGGATCTGGCTGTGGCACGCGGTCACCACCGCACCCGTTCGACGGCCTTGTGCCGTCGGGCGGAAGGATCTGGCTGTGGCACGCGGTCACCTCCGCCCCCGTTCGACGGCCTTGTGCCGTCGGGCGGAAGGATCTGGCTGCTGCAATGCAAATCAGAGAAAAAACTGTGCCCGCAAGGTGCAAGTTGGCGCAAAACACCCAGCTTGCTCCAATCGGGCTCAATCATCCAGCAACCCAACCGCTGCCGCGATTGAGCGCCATGGCCTTTTTTAGCGAATACGGGCCAACAGTGCCAATATACCCCCCACCACTCCAGAAAGCTGCACGACGCATCAAGCTACCGGAGGTTGCCTTAATTCGCTCAACGAAATCAGTTCCGCCAATATCGTTTGGCCATCTCACAAGCATATGTGCGTGATCAGGCATCATGCTTATTTCATATGGATCAGCGGCTATTTGCCGGCACGCTTGCTTGAGGTTTGCCAAAACCGCTTTCGCCTCCGGCGCAAACATGCGGTAGCGGCTCGCAGTCACAAGAATAACATGCGCAAACAAATCATAGACCGCCCGCTGGCTGTTCTTAAAAACCGCCCCGTCTTCATCATGAAAACACAGCTTTTTCATGCTCTCACGATAAAGCGGATCTACAAGATCAGATTTATCTACCTGCGACCGTATATAATTACGCACAACGGTCTTAGTGTTCTGTCCCAATGATCGCAAAAGAAAGCTACGCTTGAAGCCGGGAAATCCACACATGCTTTTTCGCAAAAAATGATCCCAACGCCCTTTTAAACACTTCGCCGCATCGCACGGCACAAGATTTCCGTCACAAGACAAAATACACAACAGATGATCTCCTGAACATTTTACAGATAAAAGCTGTATACCATCTGAATTCAAATTTAAAACAAGGCCGTCAGAAGGAAAGAGGCCATCAGGAAAGGAGATTGCGTTATCTTTTAAATAAGCACTCCATCCAAAGTTGATTTTAGCAAGTGAAGACATACTATTGTTTTCAACTGTTCAGCTCGTAAATTCAAGCAAAATCCTCTTGTCCGACGGCACAAGGCCGCCGGACGCTCCGCCCCCGCTCGACGGCATTGCGCCGTCGGGCGGAAGGATCTGGCTGTGGCACGCGGTCACCTCCAACCCCGCTCGACGGCCTTGTGCCGTCGGGCGGAAGGATTCAGTTGTCGAACGCACCTCACCACCCAAAAGCGCACTTCAAGCCAGTTCGTCATCCTCACAGGCATCAACCGACAGCCGCCCGAATTTACGCAACCCAGGAAACAGCTTCGCCCACATCAGAACCACCAGAATAGAACCGACACCACCGCTGACCACCGAAACAACCGGGCCGAAAAAGCGCGCAACCAGCCCTGACTCAAAACCGCCCAGCTCATTGGATGATCCGATAAACATTGAATTAACCGCGGAGACCCGGCCGCGCAATTCATTCGGTGTGCGTAACTGCACCAAGGTATGCCGCACCACCACGCTGATGTTGTCAAACAAGCCGGTCAAAAACAGCATCACAAACGACAACCAGAAGGAGCGGGAGAATCCGAAGACGATGGTTGCCGCGCCAAACGCCGCGACCGCCAGAAGCATACTGCGCCCGGCGCGCTTGATCGGCGGGCAGTGCGCCATCACCAGCGCCATCAACAACGCCCCCAGCGCCGGCGCGGCACGCAGCCAGCCCAGCGCCTGCTCCGGCCTCATCCCGAATGGCCGCTCCGTCAGAATATCCCGCGCAAATATCGGCAACAGATAAACCGCACCGCCCAGCAAAACCGCGAACATATCCAGCGAAACCACGCCTAGAATCACTTTCTGGTTCCACACAAACGCCATGCCTTCGCGCAACTGCCGCACAATGTTTCCGGCGCTGCTGCGCCGCCCCTCCGGCACTCGCATACCCAGCAGCAGCAGGACAAAGGCAATCGTGGTACCAGCACTGAAAAAATATGCCGCCGGGACACTGAAGGCCACAATTATGCCCCCGATTGCCGGACCGATTACCATCGATAAATGAAAAAGTGATGAACGCCATTTAATGGCGTTTTCCAAAGCACGCGGCGGCACCAGCAAGGGAACTATCGAGGCGGAGGCGGGTCCCGCCAGCCGGTGAAACGCCGCATCCATGAACAACAACAGATACATCACGGGAATTGAACCCTGCATTATGCTGAATGTCGCCAACGCCAGTGAAGTAAGCGAGGTGCCGATGAAGCCGATAATCATCAGCTTACGCCGGTCATAAACATCGGCAAGATAACCGGCCGGCAGTGTGAGCAGCAGCATCGGAAGCGCTTGCACCAAACCCACCAGCCCCAGCGCGAAAGCTGAGTCCGTGCGGATATACATTTCCCAGCCAATCGCGACACTCTGTGCCGCCGCACCAATGTGAATCAAAAACCCGCCAATAAAAAAACGCCCGAATCCGGGCGAGCGGAATGCCTCGTAAGGGTCACTTTTTTTGTCGTTCATTTTACAATACTTCTGACTCAAACTCCCCGTCCTGCAAACGTGTAAACACCTTTTCGCCGGGCTTTACCTGCCCAACCGACCGCACTGCCTGCCCCTGTTTATCTAAAGTAATGCTGTAACCGCGTGTCAGAACCGCCAGCGGATTCATCGCGCGCAATGCGCCCTCATGCGCCTGTAGCCTCTGGCGGGCATGGCGCACGCGCAACTCAACCAGATGGCCCAGCCGCATGCCGGACTCGTCCAGCCGTTGACGGGTCTGAACAACACGGCTGTCAAGAGCGCGTGTCATTGACTGCCGCGCCGCCGCCAGCCTTTGACGATATAAAAGGGCCAGATTCCCCGGCTCCCTGAAAACATAGCTGCCGGCGGCAACCCCCAGCCGCGCCCGCAAATGCCGCACTTCGTCACGTAACGCCCGTACCAGACGCTGTCGGTAATTGCCGATCCGCTCTTCAAATTCGGCTTTCGTACCAACCACCAGCTCCGCTGCCGCCGAAGGGGTCGGGGCGCGCTGATCTGCCGCAAAATCCGCTATCGTATAGTCAATCTCGTGCCCGACCGCCGAAATCACCGGTATCCGCGAAGCAGCGATCGCCCTGGCGACAATTTCCTCGTTAAAACACCACAAATCCTCCAGGCTGCCGCCCCCGCGCCCCACTATCATCACATCCACACGGCCATATTCATTAAAACGGCTGATCGCTGCGGCTATTTCTGCCGCCGCCCCGTCCCCCTGCACCTTCACCGGGGCCAGTACCACCTGCATGTTGGGGAAACGCCGCCGGATTACGTTCAATATGTCCTTAAACGCCGCACCGGTTGCCGAAGTCACCACCCCGATGCGCTGCGGCAGCAGCGGCAGCGGCTTCTTCCGGCCGGAATCAAACAAACCCTCAGCCTGCAGCGCCTTCTTGAGGGCCTCAAAACGTGCATGCAACGCCCCTTGACCGCCCTCTTCCATCCGCCGCACCAGTACCTGATACTCACCGGAAGGCTCATAAACCGTCAACTCCCCGTAAACACGCACTTGCATACCGGACTGCGGCATAAACTGCAACCCGCGCTGACTGCCGCGGAAATATACCGCGCGAATCTGTGCATTCTCATCCTTTAGCGTGAAATACATGTGCCCGGATGCCGGACGCCGGAAATTTGACACCTCCCCTTCCAGCCAGAACGCCGCAAACGCCCCTTCCAGCACCCCTTTCACCAGCCGGTTAAGCTCACCGACACTATAAATCTTTTCCGGGTTGTTTTCCATATCAGTATCCTGCCAATTTACCGCGTTCTGTCAAGAATTGCGCCCCAGTCTTGGGGCTAGTCGTCGTTTCATCAAGTACTTTGAGCTCATTGGTTTTTCTCCCCCAGGAGTTAGGCACTAGGCGCTAGTCGTTAGGAACTTCTCCGGATGTTCATGCATTGATCGCAGCATCTTGCCGACCTCTGTGTTTAGGGAC
>PXDI01000356.1 GCA_003565095.1 PVC group bacterium
AGACCGTTCCGGATGCCGAGCTCGAAGCCTACGCAAAAGACTCGGATCTGATAGGGAAGCTCTGGGAGCGCGCGCATGACGCAGGTCAGTCAGCCTGGAACGGGGATGCGTTGGTCTACGACCTGAGCCCGGTCCGTCAGCTGGAACTCAAGACTGTGGATCGGGGGCTGGCTCATCGCTTTCTGGCTCGCCCCAAGCCTGGATTCTGGCAGCGCCTGAAGGGACGTCGCCACGCTCGAGCGGATGCATCAAAATCTGAAACACCCGATGGCCCGTCAGTGGCCACGCCATTTCATGTGCTGCAGGCGGATGAGCTGAAAGGGCCGGGCTTAGATGCGCCATGCGAGGTCGCCATTCTCATGCCTGCGATCAACCTCGAGCGCGCCAGCCTGACTGCGCGCCTGTTGCTGGACCGGGCGGGCATGCCGGCTGAGTTGTTTGTCCTGCTGGATACGGGTCGCCAGGGATTCATCCGGACCATTAATCAGGCAGTTTCCCGTCTGCAGGCACGATATATCGTTTACCTGGCCGAAGACGCAGTGGCCGGAGATCAATGGCTGAAAACGGCTTTCGATCTAATGGAAAAATCCGGAAAGGGCTTGCTGGCTTTCAACTGTGGAAAATGGCGTGGCAGGATTGCTGCCTTTGGCATGGTCAGAACTTCCTGGGTCCGGCGGCTTTACGGCCGGAATCTCTTCCATCCCGCTTATGCCGCGCACCGGGCCGACAATGAAATGACGGTACTGGCCAGGGCAATGAATGAGTTTGTCTATTGTGCGGATGCACTGCTTTTGGAGAATGATCCCGCCAAGTTGCTGATGGGTCATGTTGAACAGGCTTCCAACAGGGCCGATCGCCAGCTGTTCCGGCAGCGTTACCAGACTGGCTTTGATGGGCTTGTTCCGCAGGCCGCATTGGCGGCTTTTGAGAGCGAGTATCTGGGAAACACACGGGTCATGGCCTCTTCGGCCACTGCCGATCTGGATTCCCGGAGAGACTGATGGTTGAGGCAAGACTTCATGTCAATCTGGTCCGGGAGAGTGCCACGGCCTTCTCCTGGGCGCTTCGCGTATTCTGGCAGTTCTTTCGCGTCCGGCCCCTGACGACCCTGGGACTGCTGATTTCCCTTCTGGGAGAAAGGATCACCACCTTGCTCGCCTTCTTCCTGCCGCTCAAAGTAATCATTCTGGCCGGGTCCGACGGTATCCCCCGCTATTTCAGGTTTTTTATTCAAGACGAGCACCGGATGGAGTGGATCATCGGGCTATCGATTGCGGCCGTGGTGTTCTTCATTCTGTCCTTCGTGTTTGCCGCGATCTCGCGCCGGTTTTCGGCGGCAGGCAGCATGGAGGTGTTGCAGGGCGCCAATGAGATCGCGGTGACAACGGCGCAGCGAGAGGACGCACAGTCGTACTACTCCGATTTTTCCCAGATCGTTTCCGGCATGCTGCTGGCGCTCCTCGCTTTTGTGGTGCTCTATTTCATCGATCACCGTGTCTTTTTTGCAATTGCCGGTCTGGTATTCCTTGAGTATGGCGCGACTTTTATGTTTCTTCGACTGGGAGATGTTCTGAATCCTCGGGGTATCCTGAAGATCATCTTGAGGAATCTGGGCGGTTATCTTGGGTTCTTCTCCAATGTGAATTTCCTGGCCGGTTTTCTTGTCATCCTGATTCCCTACGTTTTTTTCGAGTATGACGGCAATATTCTCTTCGCAATTCTGGCTATTCTGCTGATGCGCCAGGGCATGGGGGCGGTATCCCGCTCCATTACCCTGACGACGGATCTCTGGCACAAGCGCCTGGCAGTCGATCCGATGGTTTTCAGGGATGTCACTGCCAAACGGCGCGAAAAGAACGTTAGCAGGGACCTCCGGGTCTTGTTCGAGAAGACGCGAAGAGAAGATGTCTTGGAAAGGGAAATCCCGAAGATTTCAGGCGGCGATGCTAGGATCACCTCGGAGTTTCGGGATGTCGGGTTCCCGCAGTTCTACACATTTTCGGTTTCTATCCAGTTGCAGGATAGTAATGACATCCAACATCTGCAGGATCAGGTCTTCTCGGCGCGGCAGAGCAACCTGCTGGAGCGAGAAACCTTTCTTTTCCAGCATATCAATCGGCGGGATGTCCATGCTCCCCTGGTGCTTGGATTGTATGAAGACGGACCCTTCAAGTGCCAGCTGGTGGAAGCAGGTTTCGGAAAGCCAGTTTCTAGAAAGGAGTGGGGCGCCACCCTGCATGCAATTGTCCAGCGACTTTGGGCTTTCGCACTTCCGATTGGATTGATCAATGCCTTCAAGAGCGGTAATGTCACTCTGTCAGGTCGATTGAGTGAAGACCACATCAAGCGGGTTAAAGTGTCGCTGGATACCTCGAAACAAACTGAAGTCTTCAATGCTTTCCTGCAGCATTTCGAGACGATTTGCGATCTGGTTTCGACCGTTCCCTTGTACCTGCACAACAATGATATGGCGAAGCCTGCCTGCGTCTTCGACTTTGGTGATGAAGGTTTCCGCATCATGTACTGGCAGCGCTGGACCATCGACCATATCGGGACCTTCCTGCCGCCCAAGCTGGATGGCGATGCCCTGGAGGAAATGCTCTCGGCTGTGCGTGAAAAGCGCAGGCTTTCTGAAGATACCCTTACTGTTGCTCACGTGCGGCTGGTTTCCAGATTCAAGGAGCTGGAAGGCTTGATCATGCGTGAACAGTTCAACGGCGCGCTCAGGCTGATGGCCGAGATTCTCAAGAATCCGCTGGTGGCCAACCACGCTCCATGACGAAGCTTTGGCTGCACGCCGGTTTCCATAAAACCGGCACAACAGCGATTCAGGAGTATTGCGCCGCGGCTCACCGAGAGCTGCGGTCAAAGGGCGTGTTGTATCCGCGTTTTCGCCGGCGCTGGTTTCGCGTGGATAAAAGTCATCACTTTCTTGCCCATCACGCCGCCGGCAGAGAGGATCTGATCAGTTCGGATGCCGTGTCGACCCTGCTGCAGCAGTGGCGCGACACCGCAGAGAAGCGGCATTTGACTGTGCTGCTCAGCGCCGAGCCGGTCTGTCGACATGTCCGGGGGAGCAGGAAGCAGGGCTCGTCCGTCGCGGAGCGGCAGCTGGACTACCTGTCGCACCTGTCGCGCTTGCTCAAGGATTTCCAGGTCCAGCCGATTCTGGTGCTTAGGCGACAGGATGATTTTGTCCGGTCCTTTTATCAGGAGGCCGTTGCGCGGGGAACTAACCGGACGGCTTCCATGAGCTTCGCCGACTTTCGACGCAAGATCGGTACGGAGCGGGCACGTTTCTTGCCTGTCATTAAGCGTTTTGAGTCGGTATTCGGGACGGTCAGACTGCTTGTTTATGAGGATTTGTGTCGGCAGGGACTGATGCAGTCCTTTTTCCGAGCGCTGGGCATCGAAGTGACGCCTCTATCCAAGAGGGTGGTTCGCGCGAGTCTATCGGTTCAACAGACTCTGATCAAACGCTCACTCAATGTCGTGGTTCGTGATCGAGTTCAGAATCAGCAGCTGGTTCGTTGGCTGCAGACTCCCATCGTTCGGGAGAGGGTCGCGCACTGGATGCCCCAAGCGCTTGATCTGTGGGCATCGGTTGAGGAACGGCAGGCGTTTCTGGATCAGTTTCGTGAAGAAAATCTCGCCCTCTGCGATCGCCTTGGATCTGGTCGGGATCAACTTTTCCCAGACTGGGAGCCTGACAAAGTGGCTGAGAAGCAGCCGGTTCCCTCCACGGCGGATTTGGAGGCCATGGTTCGTGATCTGCTTGTATCATGTGGTAACGGTTTGCGCGCTGACCTTCGGGAAGATGCACGCCGGCATTTTGGGCTCAGCTGAAAGCTAGAGGAAATGGGGTATCAAAAAGGGCAAAACAGGCAATGGACGGCTGATTGCCACTGCATGGTCGTGGTTCGGTATAGCATTCTCGCTCTGAACCGGACGATAGGCTGGAAGTTGGCAGCAACATCACCCGAGAAATACAGAAAGAGACTCTTTGATCCGGATCGAATGGCCTTCCAT